>NZ_JBRJXU010000005.1:0-8769 GCF_057467645.1 Zarconia sp. | reverse complement strand
GGATTGGTTGGGTCTGTTGGATTAGTTGGGTCTGTGGGATTGGTCGGGTCCGTTGGATTAGTTGGGTCCGTTGGATTGGTTGGGTCTGTGGGATTGGTTGGGTCTGTGGGATTGGTTGGATTGGTTGGGTCTGTGGGATTGGTTGGGTCTGTGGGATTGGTTGGGTCTGTGGGATTGGTTGGGTCTGTGGGATTGGTTGGGTCTGTGGGATTGGTTGGGTCCGTGGGTTCTTCAGGGGGTACGATTTCCTCTACTTCAAACGCCCCAATATCGATTTGACCGTCGTTGCGGAGGATACCCCGTTGGTCGGCAGTCAAACCGGCAACATCCTGTCCCGCATCGATCGCGGGACTCCCTTCGAGCAAAGCATGGGTGAAGCGACCGCCCCCATTATCTTGCAACGGACCCAGCAGCGGATCGGCAATGAGCGCGCCAGCAACAATTCTTTGGATCTCGCGACCGGTACTGGTGACACCGGGAAACTGAATGTTGCCGCCACCATCGTTAACCGTGACGTTGGTTTGCTGTTCGGGATTGTTGGGGTCGTTGACGGTATTGTTGGCAAAAATCGTATTGGTGGCGGTGACGGGTCGGTTGATATTAAATAGGGCCCCACCTTGCTTGCCGGCATGGTTATTAACGATCGTACTATTGATAATTTCCGTGGCGCTGGAAACCCGCAGGGCCCCTCCAAATCCCCCGCCAGCACCATCATCGGCAATGTTATTCGAAAAAGTACTATTTTCGATGCGCACTTCGGCTGTATCGAGGGCATACAAACCCCCACCGCGATGGAGAACGCGATTGTTCGCAACGGTGGTATTTCTAACAATTAATTCGCCGTCGGCGTGCCAAATTGCCCCCCCTCGGGAGTTGCCATTCGAATGCTCGATGACTTCGTTATTGACGAAGGTGCTATCTTCAATAATGGCAACGTCAGGATCGTAGAGAAAAAAGAAAACACCAGCCCCGCGTCCGGCACTGCGATTGCTGTCAAAGAGGGTATTGCGCACCAAAACCGTCCCCACATCGGGGTCGAGGCGATCGCTTGCCCCATCGACAAAAATACCGCCCCCAAATCCGTTGGGATTCGTGGTATCTCGACCGGGGGTGGAGTCGTTTTGCACAAAGCTCGAATCTTCGACGGTGAGACCGCTGAGGAGGCTATAAACCGCGCCGCCGTTCACGCCGGTATTGTTTTTAAATTCCGTATTTTGAATGGTGGTATTGTTAAAGGCAAAAATGCTAATCGCACCACCACTAAACCCAGCGGTTGAGGTTGATGTATTTCCCTCAAATCGGCTATCTTTAATCGTAATCTCGCTCCAAGAATTGAAGCCGAGCGCCCCCCCTTGACCGCCGGTATTATTTAAGAAATTGGTATTTTCGATCGAGATAACATTTCGACCTTCGCTATGAATGGCTCCTCCTCGATCGGTTCCGGTGGATAATCCATTAGCCAGGGTCAAATTTTTGAGAGTTAAATCGTCATCGCGACCGAGATGTAAAATCCGATTGGTATTATTTCCGCTTAGGGTTAAATTTGGCGCATTCGCCCCATCGATTGTTAAATCTTTATCGACTTCTAATTGACCGCCCGTAAGGGTAATGGTAGAATTAGCTAAACTCGCATCAAACTGAATAACATCGCCGCTCGTTGCAGAAGCAATTGCCGCACGCAAAGAACCGATCCCACTATCGGCAGTGGACGTTACTGTAAAAGTTGCCATAGTTATTTATTAAAAAGGGACTGTTAACTGAAGGGGTGAAGAAAAGCGAGACTCGAGAAAATTCCGCGTCCTTGAATCTGGGAAAAAGAACCAGGTTGGCCGTCATCTCGTCACGGATTCTCCCCGGACGAGGAAGAGCTGGATAGAGACAAGTTGCAGAGTTAAGAGAAGAGGGATTTTAACGAACGGGTCTCAAAACGAATGGGTTCGAGAAAATAGAAATGCGATCGCCGATTTTAAATTTCGGTATGGTGACTCACTCAATGTTTGGGAGTGTGATGTGAGATGCACGACCTATTTATTCTTTCAAAGTTATATCGCATTTATCCGGAGCATTTTGACGATCGAAAATGATAAATTGAGGTGCGCGGAAAATACGGGAAAAATACGTCAAACTTACGTGAAACTTTCAAGCTTAATTTAATGTTTAAATCTTAATCGATTACTTATTCTAAAAACAAGCGATCGTCAAGAGAAAAATTGCGGATTTTTACAATTCGATCGGGTTGCACTCTGCCACGTGCAACGATCGCAGTTGCCACGTTGACGAAGATCGAGGATTTAAAGATATCCTCATCGAGGGGTTGGGGGTGGCTTCATCATTCCTGAGGAGGTAGAGTCGGGATGTCTTGTATAGATGGAACGAACTCCTGAGTTTTACCTCCCCTGCCTCTCCTGCCCAGATTCTCCATCCCCCTAAATAAAACGTAAGCCTTCAGCCATTAGCTGTCAGCCGTCAGTTCCCTTGCAGCCAGAAAAGCGATCGTTTCAAAGGGGTTTACCTGCCGCCGACTCGGCATTTTCCGAAGACGCGAACGCTCCAATCGAATCAATAGCGATCGTCTTTTCGGGAAAAGCTGAATGCTCAATGCCCATAACAAAACGAAATCCCCCAGTTCAACTGACTTAAGGGATTTCCCAGAGTTATTTTTTTGGGTCTCCAAAGGCCTGGAGTCACTCGATCTTAGCTTTCCTTATTGAGAAAACCTTGGACTTGACCGATGGCGGCTTGGATGATGTTAAAGCCCGCCCAGCTTAAAGCGACAATCACAGGGAGGAGTACGACAATCAAGCGCCAATCCATACTGATTTTTCCTCTCTTAACATATTTTTAAATGGTTCTCATAATTATATATGATGTTCGGACAATTAATTATCGAGTTCGTTTTTCTGGGTAAAGCCCAAATTTGTACCCCGGCCCGCATGAACCAGAGCCAACTGCTCGTACTTGCGAGCGTGTTCGATCAGTTCGGTCGCTTCGGCTTGTGACACCTGACGTCGCACCTTACCCGGAACTCCCACCACCAGAGAATACGGCGGAACGTCCTTGGCGACAACCGCCCCCGCACCGATGATGCTACCCGTTCCCACCCGTACGCCGTTGAGGACCACCGCCCCTATCCCGATGAGACATCCTTGCTCGATATGGGCGCTGTGAACCACCGCACGGTGACCGACGGTTACGTAATCTTCTAAGATCGTTGGCAAACCCGGATCTCCATGTAAAATAGCACCATCCTGAACGTTTGTATGAGGTCCGATCTCGATGACTTCAACATCCCCTCGAACCACCGCACCGTACCAAATACTCGCTCCCGCAGCCACAACCACCCGACCGATAACTGTAGCCGTCGCGGCAACAAAGGCCGCCTCGGAGACATCAACTCGAGGCCACGGACTGTCGTGACCTGGCGAAGCATCGCTCTGGGAAAGAGCCATTGGGGGTTCGAGAGGGTTTGCACTCATCAAAAGAAGAGGAACTCAGAGGTTAAGATAAGAATACTAGTAACGGGTGTGGGTTTGGGAAAGATTTCATTCTTTTTGACAACCCAATTTTCCTTACCAGTCTTCGAGCTGAATGCAACACCATAGAGTGACCGTCGAATGATCGATCCAGGCTTCCAGTTTCCAATCTTCGGCCCGGAAATTCAGTGTCCCCACTGTCGTCAGACCATTCCGGCGCTGACCCTCACTGATACTTACCTCTGTTCGCGCCACGGTGCATTTGAAGCCGATCCCGACACGGGAGAACTGGTTCATTTGCAATCCGGTCGTCATTGGCGCCGGTGGAAAGATGAATGGTATCGGCAACATACCCATCCCGATGGTATTCGGTTTGAAATTCACGAGGCACTCGATCGACTTTATACCCAAGGTTACCGAGCGACTAAAGTCATTATTGCCCGACGGTATAAGGAACTTATGGGTGCTTACCTCGAACGCAGTACCCCATGGCGCGATCGCACCAATGCTCCGATCCCGAAGCTATACGGTTTACCCGTCGAATTCAGTCCCGATCCCGAAGAGTCTCCCTGTTGGGACGTGATTAATTTCGATTTGGATAAAGAACCGGGTGTTCCCGTACGATACCCCTATTTTCGGCTATTTGAGTAACGCGATCGCCCTATCCTCATAGCGCTCTTCAAGATAATTCAGACATTTTTGTGGGTGAGCGTTGGGGGAAACGGGCGAAGGGTATGGGTTTAGGCTTGGGTCGTCTTCACTCTCACGAATATAGCAATATCGCCCAACCATGCATCACGCTTCGATTCGCACAGCCAACATTCACCGGGCGATCGCCTTTTACGAGCAACTCGGCTTCACAGTCTGCGAGCGTTTCACTACCGGCTATACCTTAGCTTGTTGGATGGAAGGACTCGACGGACGTATCGAACTGATTCAAATTCCGCAACCTCAACCCGCACCGGAAATCTTTAACGACGAGCATTATGTGGGGTACTATCACCTCTCTTTCGATTTGACGACGGCGACAACCGAGTTACCTCGTTGGTTAGAGGATTTAAAAGAGCGCTTCGATCGCCTCACCCAAGAAAATCCAGAGCAATTCCACCCCTTAAAAGTGTTGCTCGAACCCACGCAACAAGCCATCGGCGATCGGGTTTACGAAGTCACCTTCATCGCCGATACCGATGGCTTACCCCTCGAATTTATCCGTCAGTTGAGTGGGAATTCCGATCGCCAGTAAATCGATTGAATAAGCCTAAATACTTACCCATTCAACGAGCCCTCTGGTATCCATTTCGATCCCGAAGATTCGATCGCCCCAAAACCGAGAGTTCTCTTTTGCGTGGGTGGGATGAAACAGTGTTATAATTCACAAGGTAACAATTTCTTAACAATACGCTCGGAATCCACAGGAAATACCCTAAAGCCGGGAATCAAATCTCCCACGGGAGCCGAGAAAACCTAACTCTTTCATGACTTTATCGAGTGGAAAGCGTGCCTTAATTACAGGCGCAAGTAGCGGTATCGGTGAGGCAACTGCATTAGAATTTGCTCGTGCTGGTATTCACGTTGCCCTAGTGAGTCGTTCGGAAGACAAACTAGAGAAAGTCGCCCGTTCTGCCCAAGAGCATGGCGTCGAGGCAAAAAGTTATCCCTGCGATCTCGCCCGAGTCGAGGGAGTGCGCGAGCAGATTGAGACCATTGCAACTCAATTCGGTCCGATCGATATTTTGGTCAATAATGCCGGCATGGGTTATACTGGCTCCCTCATGGAAACCTCTCTTGCGGATTGGCAGCAAGTCCTCGATTTGAACTTAACCAGCGTATTTGAGTGCGTTCGGGGTATCTTACCCTCGATGCGAGAACGTCGCCAAGGAACGATCGTCAACGTGGCGTCGATCGCGGGTCAACAAGTCTTTCCCAACTGGGGGGCTTACTGTGTCAGCAAGTTTGGGTTGATGGCCCTGTCTAAAACCCTTGCTGCCGAAGAGCGAGAACGTGGAATTCGAGTCATTACCATCTGTCCGGGAGCTGTGAATACCTCAATTTGGGATACCGAAACCGTGCAGGCAGACTTCGAGCGCTCCACGATGCTAACGCCTCAAACGGTTTCCCAGACCATCTTGCAGACCATCGAGCTTCCCCAGCAAGCCGTCATTGAAGAATTAACCTTGATGTCGAACGCTGGCGTTCTCTAAAAAATTTTGTCATTAGTCTATTGCCCGTCAGCCAGTGGTAACGGCTTCGATATCAGTGCGACTGGAAGATAGTGATGGACGGTTGGCGAAAACTTCCCGTGTCAATTTTTGCAAACCCTAACGGAAATTTATCATGACCCTTGCATCGTCTAACGGTTTCAACAAACCGAACCAAAAGAGTGCCAACAGGAGCGATATGTCTCAAAATCTTTCCCAAGAATCTAGTGTCCAGAGCGATCGAGATCGGCTAGAGCGGAGCGTGTCTGGCGTCGATAGTGCTGCAATTCCTGCCATTGGCGATGTCGAAAGCGATCTGATTGCGAAAGCTCCTGTCTCAGACGAAGACATGCGACAAGCCGTACGAACACTGCTGCTCGGGTTAGGAGAAGACCCCGACCGTGAAGGGTTACGCGACACACCAAAACGTGTGGTCAAAGCCCTCAAATTTTTAACCTCTGGTTATACTCAGTCTCTGGACGAGCTCCTCAATGGAGCCATTTTCCATGAAGACACCAATGAAATGGTACTGGTACGCGATATTGATTTGTTCAGCTCTTGCGAGCACCATATCCTACCGATTATAGGTCGTGCCCATGTTGCTTACATTCCCAACGGTAAG
This sequence comes from Zarconia sp., assembly GCF_057467645.1. Classification (NCBI taxonomy): domain Bacteria; kingdom Bacillati; phylum Cyanobacteriota; class Cyanophyceae; order Oscillatoriales; genus Zarconia; species Zarconia sp. Next base: position 2,476 of record NZ_JBRJXU010000005.1, on the reverse strand, counting down.
GTAATTGGATTATCAAAAATTGCCCGTATTTGTGAAATGTATGCGCGACGGCTACAGGTGCAAGAACGGCTGACCCAAGACATTGCCAGCGCCTTGCACGGTCTTTTACAACCTCAGGGTGTAGCGGTTGTCGTCGAAGCATCTCACATGTGTATGGTGATGCGCGGTGTTCAAAAGCCTGGCTCTTGGACCGTCACCAGTTCTATGCGCGGAGTCTTTCAGGAGGATCCGAAAACCCGCGAGGAATTTCTCAGTCACATTCGCCACAAAGCGAATTTTTAGAGGTCTCGATTCGGTTTCGGTCTGATTCAAGAGGCGATCGCCATTAACGCGAGACCGATCTTCAAATAGGTGGCGACGGGCGTTGAAAGACACTCAAAGGGGTCAAAATCCATCGAATTTGAGTGGTCGACGCTCGAAAATTTCCGCCCAAATTAAGGAGAAGAGCGATCTTCTCCTTTGTTTTTATTTGGGTCTGGCCGTGGCAACGCTCGGTTCGGCAATTTTGTTATCTGAGCGGGTTTTTTCCTCCTCAGGTCTCCCAGCCCACCAACATCAGTATCCCGAGCGATCTAGCCGTTACGATCGATGGGCAAATTCCGCTCGATCGAAAACTCAAAAGCGATGGTGTTATGGGTGTTCTCGCCGACGAGTTGAGTCGAGGGCACGATCGAGCTTATCGGTGCGGGAATCATTTCCCCGCGAAAGTCTAAAAGTTGTACGAGCATCAGATAAGCTGTCGCGATAATTAAGGAAATCGCGCCCGTGACAATCGCGATCAGTTTCGATCGATTCATTCTTAAAGTAACCTTGATAGCCAAATTTTGCCTTTATTTTGACATGGTTTCCCCAGTCGATTCAAGCGAGGATGCTCTGCATACTCTAAAATAGAAAGGTTGTGCGAAATGAACAGGAGTCGCGATCGTGGCCGTTCCAAAGAAGAAAACGTCCAAAACCAAACGCAATCAACGCAGAGCGCTGTGGAAGCGTAAAGCCTCTCTCGAAGCGGAAAAAGCCCTGTCTCTGGGCAAATCCGTTTTAACCGGACGGAGCAAAGGTTTTGTGTATCCCGCTAAAGACGAAGAAGACGACGACGAATAGGACGCAATCGGGTATTCCCGTTAAAATGCGATTTAATCTGCGATCGCGTGTTTTTTCAACCCGATCGAGGTCAAACAAAAACCACCTGCATGGTTCCAAAAGTAAGCTGGAGCGCGATCGGGTGGTTTTGTGGTTTTGGTGGGTTGGCCACAAAGGCTATAAATTTAGCATGGAGAAAGCATAGAGAAGCCGATACGCTGGTGTTTTCGACTTCTCCATGAGTTACCTCGCGTCGATTAGAGATTACACCACGACAAAATCCTCGGCAGTGGGGGCAACATCCACCCCTTCCAGAATAGCGAGAATATCTCCACCCAATGCGATCGTCGTATCCGTTCCATCAGAAGTCACCGACAAATCGGCAAAGCTCAAACCACCTTTGAGGCCGATCGCATCTTCACCGGACACAAAGTCCGCGATCGTATCCGTTCCTGGCCGTGCTTCCACAACAAAAGTATCAGCACCTGCTTCACCAACTAACGTATCGTCTCCAATCCAACCTCGCAGGAAGTCATCGCCATCGCCGCCTTCGAGCAGATCGTCGCCCGCTTCGCCCCAAAGCCGATCGTTTCCAGTGCCACCAAGCAGCGTGTCATCTCCACTTTGACCGACAAGGCGATCGTCTCCAGCTCCGCCGTCAATGATATCGTTACCGCTCAGTCCTGTAATTAAATCGTTACCGCCGCCACCATCAAGAGTATCGGCATCATTAGTTCCCACGATTGTGTCATCAGTATCAGGATCGACAACGCTTCCCGGTTCGCCGATGGCTTGAGAGGAAAAGCGAAAAGGCACAATGCCAGCCGCTTCTCGGTCTAGTTCCACGGAAATCGAATCGAGGGTTCCCGACAATCCCAAACTCGGCTCATCCAAAATATCTTGGACTAAATTCTGGCTGATGTTTTGATAGAAATCATTGGGGTTGGGATAGGTTTCGAGATAGTCTTCGACAAAATTGGCCAAGGGAATCAAATCCGGGAAGGTCTCTAACCCATCCTTTTGATCGACGATGATGGTGGCATCGGCAACGGTTCCTCCCTGGACGGGAACCAAGATATCCTGCAAGTTGATAGTCACCACTTGGTCGGTGGTGTCTGGGGGGGTATTTGTGGCGGTGCTAATAAATTGGAACGGCAGGATACCAGAAGGTTTTCGATCGAGTTGTACGGAAATATCATCAAGCGTACCGGCTAATCCCAAGCTCGAATCGTCTAAGAGTGCTTGAGATAAATTGGTGCTAATGGTTTGGTAGAAGTCGTTTTCGCCGTCATAGTTGTTGAGGAAGTCTTTGACAAATCCGGCAACGGGGACGATATCGGGGAAGGTTTCCAAGCCATCGATTTGGTCGATGATGATGGTGGCATCGGCGACGGTT
>NZ_JBRJXU010000004.1:0-13742 GCF_057467645.1 Zarconia sp. | reverse complement strand
GGGGACAAGGGGACAAGGGGACAAGGGGACAAGGGGACAAGGGGACAAGGGGACAAGGGGACAAGGGGACAAGGGGACAAGGGGACAAGGGGACAAGGGAGACAAGGGGACAAGGGGACAAGGGAGACAAGGGAGAGATTGCTAGGGTTTTGCTTCCCCAGCTTCCCCAGCTTCCCCCGCTTCCTCTGCTTCCTCCGCCTACCCCGAACTCCGAACCCCGAACCCCGAACTCAGTTACTTGCCTACGGCAATAACATTGGCCCGACTCTGATTGGGGTCGTTCCAAAAAGAGAGTTGGCTAAAACTCTTGAACAAATCCGGGGGTAAAATCGTCTCGCGGGGGACGAATTCTACCTTCGCCTTGACCCGATGTAGCCCTTGGGTACGCAGTTGGGAGTCAAACTCGGGTTCGTCATATTCGATGTTTTCAAACTTATGGGCAAAGCTGGGTTCATCGATAAATTGATAAATGAGATCCAAGGTTTCCTGGGGACGACGGGCGAGAATTTCGTAGTCCACCAGTAGTAACTTTTCAGCTAGGTCGCTGTAAAAAGCTTCCTTGAGGGCATTGTAGGCAAAGCCAACCAAGCGATTTCCTTGACTCAATGCCTCCGTGCGACTAAACACCGTAGAAGCTTCCCCTCGGTTATTAAACAGACGAGAAACATCCAAACTATTGCGCCGCACCAAACGCTCGATGCTATCCATAATCCAAGCAATATTACGGACACAGCAAATCACTTTAGCTTGGGGGAAAAGGTCTTGGATTAAGGGCAGCTTGCTGCACCAAACACGGTTGGTATCAAAGATAATTTGTTCTTTCTCTAAAGCCGAGCGATAGTAAGAACCCATGACACTGAGAAGGATATCTCGCTTTTGTTCTTGGGTAATAAACACTGAACCTTCATCGTTACTCATGCCTTCCAAAAGGCGACTGAGCAAACCACCGACGGGACTACTCATACCAGCATGAAAGCGGGGATTTTGCTTAAGTAAGGCTGCGAGTAGAGTGGAACCGGAACGGGGTAAACCCGAGATAAAATGAATGTTTTCTGGGAGAGGCACGTTCACGATCGATTACCTAGACGTATACTCGAGCGAATCTTGGCGTAAGTTTTGTTGGAAATGATTTTAAATTTCTATGGATTCACAGGTTTGGGTGAAAATTTGGGCACAACCGAGTCTTGGATTTTTTGAGAATCGTGGAATGCTCTCAGGACTTAGAGCACTCGTTTCATCAAGAAAAGAGCGATTTAGAGTTCTATTTTTGGGAGAGTCCAATACTTTTTGATTGTTTTAACATTCAATCAATTCCTCGGGAATATATCTTTTTTTTGCACAAAAAAAATAAGCCATTTGACTGATATTTGGAAATGCGCCAAATTGCTTAATTTTTCAATTCAAACGTCTTTTGTGCGTAAAAAAATGGAGTCTTTTTATAAAATTAATTCTTGTATTCCGTATTTTTACAGAGGGCAAACCCATTGCTAAAAAATCGCATCTGACTTGGCGATAATTTGATTCAACAGCGATAAAAATTGACGGTTGTTCTGGCGTAAGTATTCAGGTCAAAATCAACACTCTGTCAAGCCGAGTATAGCCGGCAGTTTGAAGAGCGACTCAACATTTGAATTCTATAGCAGTCGCCATGACCGTTAGGACAACGCCAGATAGTTGTGTAATTAACCCGAAGTCTTTCCCCACCCTCACCGGAAACATTCTTATCCAAAACTGACGTTATTGAACGATTGTTCTCAATTTTTAGATCGGTATTTTCTCGGAGATTTTTATCGATCTCCGCTCTCAGACTGTGGCGATCCACGAGTCGTTCGTTGAACTGGTGTTATCGCACTCGCCACTGTAGGCACGAATATAGCCAAGGTGAGCCGGCGTTGCTGGCAATCGCGGTGGGAGAAAGACCGCGGGTTAATTAACGTCAGTTCGGGATAAGACAGTTTCCGGTGGGGTGTGGGGTGTGGGGTGTAGGGTGTAGGGGGTAGAGTCGGGGATGACAACTCATGGTTAGGGTCGATGGGGTTCGAGGTTTTTCTACCCATGACTCCCATCCACATTACCTTGCTCGACTTTCAAACATCCTTAACCCCTACTCACGTTAATCAAACGTCAGTTTTGATGCGGCCGTGTCGCCGGGATGCCGACTCTGGGTGACGTTCGGGCGCACGTCTTGCCTCCTGAAAGTGAGGCGACAATACTGGGTACATCTGGTGGCTGGGGAGAAAACTACTCCATTGCCCATTGCCCATTGCCCGTTCCCCGTTCCGGTGTTCCCCACCATCACCTGAAACAGTCTTATCCAAAACTGACGTTAATCAAGCTAAATCGAGGAACAGACCATCGATATTTTCGCCAGCGAACCCGTTGGCAGATCCATCCCAGAACGGTGCAAACGTCCCACTCGTATTCACCCCCGTCGAACTGGGCGTAAAGGTGAAGATATCAGACGAATCCCCGCTGGCACCAGGAACGTTGAAATTGTTGAGGGTGGTGAGGTAAATGTCACCATTGCCATCCACCCAAGCACCTTTGATATCTTCGCTGTTCTGGGTCAAACCCACATCCGATCCGTCGAAGTAGCGTTGCCAACTGCCGCTGGTGGCGGTACCTAAGCTGGACGGGTTGAAGACCAGAAGATCTTCATCGGCTGCCGACACGCCGGGAACAAAGGCCGATCCCTGAGTACTCACGAGCAAACGACCGTCGGGGGTAAATGCGATCGCATCGATTTTCTCGTTATTATTCGTCAGACCCACATCGGACCCATCGAAGTAGAATTCGTAGGTTCCAGCGGTGTTGTTGCCGGTGGAGGAGGGGATGAAACGAACGATATCCTGGGCGTTTACATTCCCGATACCGGGAAGGTTGACGGTATTGCTAAAACTCATCAAGATACTGCCGTCGGAGTTGATATGGAAGGCTCTGAGATCGATACCGCTGCCTCCTAAATTCACATCCGAACCATCGAAGTGCAAAGACCAGGTTCCGGTAACCGAATCGAAGACCAGAATATCTTCATCTCGAAAGCGGAGTCCGTTGAGATTGCCGCCGGTGGTACTGCTGACGTAGATGAGATCGCCGGATGCGGGATTGTCGGGTTCGACAGTAATATTGCTGCTATCGAGATCGTCCTCGCTGGGGACGCCGTTACCGGGGGTGGAGTCGGGGTCGCTTTGGTCGGATGCCGTCACTTCCGCCGTATAGGTGAAGTTGCCCGCGGTATCGGCCGTTGCGACGACGTCTAGGGTTGCCGTACCGTTGTTGTTGATGTTGCCAACATCCCAAACCCCCGTATTGCTGTTGTAGTTGCCCTGGCTTTCGGTGGCTGACACGAAGCTAAACCCCGCTGGCAGTGCGTCGGTGACTTCAACATTGGTAGCATTTTCGGGGCCGGAATTATCGAGGGTGAGGGTAAACGTAACGTTATTGCCCTCTGTTACTGTCCCGTTACTAACGGTGGTGGAAAGGGACAAATCGGCTTCGTCAGCGACGATCGTATCGAGGACAAAAACGTGAACCCGACCGTCATTTTCGTTGGGATCTGCGTTATTATCGATGCCGCGATCGACAATATATAAGTTCCGCTGGGATGGATTTTGCGGGTCGGGGGCGATCGTCAAACCCGCAGGTTCGATCGCATTGGCAGCGGAAATATCGAAGGTATCCACCAGATTGCCGGTGACGGTGACTTCGACAATGACATCGTTGGGTTCGCCGACGATGAGTAGGTTACCGCTTTGGGGATCGTAGACAATCCCTTCGGGGTCGGTAATGCCTAAACTCTCGGTGTCGAACTGACTGACCAAATTGCCGTTGGGGGTCACCCGATAGACTTCGTTATCGATGCCATCGGCAATAAACAGGTCTCCCAAATTCGCCGCGTAAGCCACCCCTTCCGGATCGCCACTGCCAAAGTTGGTGGTGTCGAACTCGCGAATCTCTTGATATTGGGCGTTGACTTCCGTAATTTCTCGATCGTTGTCATCGGAGATGAAGAAGCGATTCGTCCCGGCGTTGAAGGTAATCCCCGTCGGTTCCCGAGAGTAGGCCGTCGTCCCAAACGCATTGGTGAGATTCCCAGACCGGGTGATTTCGTAGAGATTGTCCCCGGTAAACAAACTGGGGATTTCATTAATTTCAGAATCGGTAATGACGAGGCGATCGGAGGTGCTATCGTAGGCAAGGCCTGCTGGATCGGAACTGGGATAGCCGGAGGTATCGAACGTCTCGATAAACGTCCAGTTCGCCGTGGCTGCCCGCGTTACGGGGGCGGAAAATGATAACTCGTGAATCCCGGCGGAGTTGGGGTCGTTATCGGTGACGTACAAACTCATCCGATTGGGCGAGTCGGTGGAATCGCGGGTGGGGGCAAAGGTGAGGGCTTGCGGATCTTGGAATCCCAACTGGGAGACATCGCGGGTGTCGAGTACTTGACCGGTTGGGGAGAGTTCGTAGAGGATGTCCTGGGACGGACTCAACACGTGAAGGTGCCCGGTTGTCGGATCGACGGCAATCCCTCGGGGATTGGAAATGGTATTGGGTAAGTCGATGGCGGCAGCACTCGCACCGTCCAAGCTGCCATCGGTGTGGGGTTCGACCTGCACGATCTCCTCAGCCCCACCATCGAGAACGTACAGGGTACCGTCGGTAGCAACGCTGATTCCCTGGGCCTCATCGATCCCCAGGGAGTTGATGTCAAATTCCTCCTGAGTATTGGGGTTTAAGTCGCCGCTGTTGTTGGTTTCGATCGCAATGATGTCGTTGTCGTTGGGGGCGATGCCAAGCAGGCGATCGAAGTTGGGATCGAAAGCAGTATTAATCGGTTCGATGGATACCGATAGGTTCTGGGAGTCAATGTCATCTTCAGAAAGGGCGATCGCATCGAGTTGAGTTGAGGTGGAAGACTGACTCTCCACTAGGAGAAAGTTGTTGGATTCGGGCAAAAAGGTCAACCCTTCTGGCTGAGAAAGGTTGGTTTCCTCAAACAGATCGTCGAAATCTCCAATTCGTCGGATGAAGCCTTTTGGGTTATTCATGGTCGGTAACTCTGGTAGATGACAGGTTAGAGAGAGTTGGGGGGATGGGGAGACAAGGGGGACAAGGGAGACAAGGGAGATGGGGGAGATGGGGGAGGGATAAGGGCGATCGTGGATGAGAGGCCCAAATCCCGACTCAGTCAGCTCTAGGTCCGATTGCAGTTCGTTCGATCGTCATCAAGCCAGGAATAAGCCATCGAGGTTCGTTCCCGTCAGTCCGTTTGCCGAAGCATCCCAGAACGGCGCAAACGTGCCGCTCGTATTCGCTCCCGTTGAAGTTGGGGTAAAGGTAAAGATATCTGCCGCATCCCCCGTGACGCCGGGAACATCGAAATTGCCAACGGTGGTCAGATAAATATCGCCATTCCCGTCGATCCAAGTGCCGTTGATATCTTCGCTACTTTGACTGATGCCCACATCCGAACCATCGAAGTAATGCTCGAAGGTTCCACTGGTGGTCTGACCTAAACTCGAAGCGTTAAAAGCCAGCAGGTCGTCATCTCTGACTGAGGAAACGCCGGGAACCACGCCAGACCCCTTGAGACTGACGAGCAAACGACCGTCTGGGGCAAACCCGATCGCATCGAGATCTTCGCTACTCGTCGTCAAGCCCACATCCGAGCCGTCGAAGTACAACTCGTAAGTCCCCGTTGTGTTGTTGAGTCCCGTGGATGTGGGGATAAAGCGGACGATATCGTGTTCGTCGACGCTGCCTACGCCGGGGAGGGTTGTTGTATCGTTCAAACTCAGGAGGATACTGCCGTCGGTATCGATATGAAACGCACCGACATCGGAACCGCTGATACCCAAACCCACATTCGAGCCATCGAAGTGGATCGACCACGTGCCGGTAACGATATCGAAAACGAAAATGTCTTCATCTTTAAAATCCAGTCCGCCAACACTCCCATTGGTGGAACTACCCGCGTAGATCGTATCGGGTTGAGTGGGTTTGCGAACGATAAGGTTGCTGCTGGCGAAATCGTCTTCGCTGGTAACGCCGTTATTGGGGGTGGAGTCGGGATCGGGCAGATCCGATGCCGTCACCTCGGCGGTATAGGTAATACTCCCCGACGTCGTTGGGGTGGCAACGATCTCGAGAGTAGCCGCATCGTTTTTCGTGACGGTGCCCACATCCCAAACCCCCGTACCGCTGTTGTAGCTGCCCTGACTCGGAGTTGCCGAAACCAAAGTCAACCCCGCGGGAAGCTGGTCGGTGACTTCGATATTGTTGGCATCATCGGGTCCGAAATTATTGACGGTGAGGGTAAAGGTGACGTTATCCCCGACTTTGGGAGAAGGAGTGCTGACGGTGTTCGATAAATCTAGATCGGCCGTACCGGGTGGAGGATCGTTCAGGGCAAAGACGTGAACCTGACCGTCGTTTTCATTGGGATCGTCGTTGTTATCGATGCCGCGATCGACAATATATAGGTTCCGCTGGGAGGGATTTTGCGGGTCGGGGGCGATGGTGAGTCCCGCTAGCTTCACCGTATTGGCAGCAGAAATGTCGATGGTATCGACGAGGGCACCATTGACGGTGACTTCCGCCACGACATCGTCGGGTTGACCGACGATAAATAAGTGACCGCTGACGGAATCGTAAACGATGCCTTCGGGGTCGCTAATTCCCAAACTGGCGGTATCGAAGCGACTGACTAAACTGCCGCTGGTGGTGACTCGGTAGATTTCGTTATCGACACCATCGGCAATAAACAGGTCTCCCAAATCGCTGGCATAGGTAACCCCTTCGGGGTCGTCGCTGCCAAACCCTCGGGTGTCGAACTGAGCGAGTTTTTGATATTGGGCGTTGACTTGAAAGATTTCGTCGGCGTTGTCGTCGGAAATGAAAAAGCGATCGGATGCCGAGTTGAAGGTAATCCCCGTGGGTTCGTTCGAGTAAGCCGTCGTCCCGGTACTGTTGGTGAGACTGCCAGACCGGGTAATTTCAAACAGATTGTCTCCGGTAAACAAGCTGGGGATTTCGTTAATTTCGGAGTCGGTAATGACGAGGCGATCGGAGGTACTATCGTAGGCAATGCCGGCCGGATCGGGACTGGGATAGCCGGAGGTATCGATCGTTTGGACGAAGTTCCCATTCGCCGTTGCCGCCAGCGTCAGGGGGGCGGAAAATGATAATTCCTGGATGCCGGCGGAGTTGGGGTCGCTATCGGCTACGAACAAACTCATCCGATCGGCTGAGTCTGTCGAATCGCTGGTGGGGGCAAACACCAGGGATTGCGGGTCTTTGAGGTCTAATTGAGAGACATCGCGGGTGTCCGTAACCTCACCGGCTGGGGAGAGTTCGTAGAGGATGTCCTGGGAGGGACTCAACACGTGAATGCGATCGGTGCTCGGATCGACGGCAATCCCTCGGGGATTCACCACATCTTTGGGCAAATCGATCTGGGATACCGTTGCATCGTCAAAACTGCCATCGGCATTGGGTTGGACCCGCACGATCGCCTTTGCTGCACCATCAAGAACGTAGAGGGTGCCATCGGTGCCAACGCTGATGCCTCGGGCATTTTTAATCCCCAAAGATTTGATGTCAAACTCGATTTGGGTGTTGGGGTTGGGATTGCCGTTTCGATCGGTTTGAGTGGCGATTAATGTATTGCCGCTGGGATGAATGCCGAGCAAACGGTTGAATTTGGCATCGAAGGCGGTATTAATGGGTTGAATCGATACGGGTCGATTCACCGAGGCGATCGAATCTTCTGAGGGGGTTAAAACCTCGAATTGGGTTTGGTTCGAAGACTGACCGTCCAAAATCAGGAAGCGATCGGTTTCCGGGATGAAGACCAATCCTTCCGGTCGAGAAATGCTGGGTCGATCGAAAAAATCGTCAAACGATCGAACGCTTCTAATGACCCCATTATTCTTCTTCATATTTAAATCGACTCCGGTAGATATGCACGTAAGACAGAGTTGAATCGAGAGCAAAATTGACCCATGAGATTGAGGATTTTGCTTGAGACCCGAAGCGGTTTCTCTTTCTCCCGATTGCTTTAGCCACGGGAAAATTAGAGGCTTTTCGGGCAAAATGCTCCCGTCAGAGATGACAACCTATTTCAAGAAACATCCATCCATCGATTGCTCCCTTTGAGAATCAAGTGCTCTTATCCCAGGAACGCGATCGACAAATTCTCTGCCGAACGCACCCCGTCACCGATTTTTTGAGTGGCTTTACATCCTGATTTTTGAGACCGATTGACGTCGATTGAGAGGGGGATTTTGCTAGGGAAAATCTCCCGTACATCGAGATCTCGAGAGAAATAACGGAGCCAGAAAAAACGAATCTCTCTCTTCTCGTCCTCGTATATCGATCGCCGCTCTAGTCCTGAAAAATTTCCGTTTAGGTTGAGGATGTATCGTTCTCGCGAAGAACAGTCGGGGTGAGTTTTTCGAGAGCAGATTTTTTAAATCCGACTCAGCTTGACTTAACTCACTCTCACTCGAATTACGACTTTTTCGCGGAGCTATCTACATTTCGACGACTAAGCAATAGACTCTTTTAAGGTTGAGATCGAACTCAGGTTGGTACGTTTTGCTCCTCAAGAACATTCAACCCACTGAAACTCAGCCTCTTACTCTGCCTGGTGAATATGGAGTCTGTTGGAAAAACGGAAAAATTGACGAGATTGATTTCAAAATGTTCCGTCACATTTCAAATAAAACTCGATACAATTTGCCAGAAATCAAACAAGATAACCCGAACAATCTATCTTTGAGAGACTGTTAGACTTGACGATTTTAAACCTCGAGATCGAGAAAAAATAAAATCGAGGTAACGGAGCCGAAAAATTTCCCTTTGACCCTGTACTTTGTTAGGTTTTGGAGAATTTAGTGACTCGTGACGTGACTAATCATCCCTTTTTAAATAAAAGTCTGAGGGTCGATCGTCAATTCTGTCTACATCCCGTTTCAGACAGGAACGTGAAGGCGAAATAGCCTCGATAAAATTACAATCTACACCCAGGTTCGGGATGTATGGCGAGTTGACGGTGCGACCCCAGACTAACTAGATTTGACGAGCCAAAGGCGAATTGGCACGTAGATTTTGAGATAGAGCGCAAGTACAACCTACGACGATCGGAGCGCATCGGAGACTCGTCATAGATTCACTCATTACAAGCAAGATACACAATCTCTATGTTTTTACGGAAGCAATTTTAAGCGACTTTACCGAAAATTTACTGAACGCGAAAGAATTCAGGACTAATTTAAAGATTCCGTGAAGTACAAGAGCCATTGAGGAGCAAGAACTGAAGGGCAATTGTTCCGAAAATCCCGGTATTAAGGTATTTTCTATTTTATTAAAAATAAGCGATCGAGAGACATATAAATTTACGTATTTTTGCGCAGTACTTTGATACGATCGAGTCCATAGAGCTTGCGTAAAAACACCCAGACACTTCAGGCAAGCACAAAAGTACTCCAAAAAAATACTGAGCTCAGTATTTGAGAACGCTCGAGGGCATACATCTACCGGACTCCAGTTACGCGATTCATATTGTCCGACGTTTACCTCAGAGAACAAGAATGATGAATATTCTCAAGATCTACCTCCCGCAAGGTACGCTCGTTCCCCTGGCTTCATCTGCGCTTGCCTTGAGTTGGGTGATTCTCGTACAACCTCTGACACTCGCGGTCACCTTTGACTTCGATCGAGCCTTACTCAACCCCAACCCGGCAAATGACGATTTATTTGGCCATGCGGTGGCCGTTTCCGGAAACCATCTGCTCGTGGGCGCTCTCGGAGATGATGAAGACGACGGTACTGCCGTAGATGTCGCCTATCTCTTCGATATCACCACCGGCAGCCTCACCCACACTTTTTCCAACCCTACCCCTCCGGCAAACAACCCCTTTGGCGACCAATTCGGCTTTGCGGTGGCGATTGACGGAAATAATGCGATCGTTGGCGCTCCCATGGACGATGATGGCAACAATAGTGGTGCGGCTTACCTGTTTGATGCGATATCGGGAGACTTGTTACAAACCTTCCTCGATCCCAATCCCAGCAACAATAGCGAATTCGGTCACTCCGTGGCAGTGAACGGAAATCGAGTCTTAGTGGGAACCCCCTCGGAAGATACGGGAGCCCCCAATACCGGCGCGGCTCACCTGTTCGATGTCACCACGGGGGATTTACTGCATACTTTCAACAACCCCACTCCAGAGGGTGGAGATCTCTTCGGCGATGCCGTTGCATTAGACGGCGATCGAGTTCTCATCGGTGCGTTCTTGGATGATGAAGGGGAAGAAAACAGCGGTGCAGCTCATCTGTTCGACGCCACCACGGGGGATTTCCTGCAAACCTTCTCCAATCCCACTCCCGCACGGGGGGATGTCTTCGGCAGTGCTTTGGCGATTTCGGGCAACACGATCGCCATTGGCGCGCGAGCCGATGATGAGGGGGCTAACAACTCCGGCGTGGTTCACCTCTTTGATGCGACTACGGGGGATTTCCAGCAAACCATAACCAATCCCACACCCGATGTCGGAGATGTTTTCGGTGTTTCCCTAACGGCTCATGGCAATACCTTACTCGTCGGTGCCATTGCCGATGATGAAGGTGCCAGTAATAGCGGCGCAGCGCACGTATTCGATCTCACCACCGGGGAACTGCTGCAAACCCTGAACAACCCTACTCCGGAAGAAGGGGATTTGTTTGGTAATGGTGTGGCGTTCGAGGGAGATCGGGCGATCGTGGCGGCATTCGGTGCCGATGATGGCGGCGAAAATACCGGCGCTGTCTACGTCTTCGAGACCGCATCTTCCCAGAAAGTTCCCGAACCCGGTGTGGTGCTGGGTTCGATCGTCGTAGCCGGTTCGGCACTCAAATGGTCGAAACGCAAGCATCGAGTGTAGGTTTTGGGGAGAAGGGGAGAAGGGGAGACAAGGGGACAAGGAGACAAGGAGACAAGGAGACAAGGAGACAAGGAGACAAGGGAGATGAATTTTTCCCATACCCCACACCCTACACCTTACCTCTCTCCCAGCTTCCCCTGCTCCCCCTGCTCCCCCCGCTCCCCCCGCTCCAATGTCCTCACCCCTGCCGCACCCACTTAGTTGCGATCCGCATCCACTTGCGGCTGTTGGGGATGCTTTGCCAGGGACTCCAGTCGGTCATTTGGGTGAAGCCGAGACGCACGAGGCAATGGATAATGCTGAGGACTCCCAGGCGAGAACCGACAATCATCACCTAAAGGAATACGGGATGCAGGAAGCCCCCGTGTTTTAACCGGGGGATGAATGCGGCTCGGGTGACTTCAGTCACCTAGCCCCCGTATCAATCGTTCTAGATACTCCCCCGCACTAACTCCGTCCGCTTTCGCTTTCTCCCTCAACAGTTCCCAGGCGTAATCGGTAAGCCACACGCCATGTTTTTTCTTCAACTCATCGTAATGTACGGGAACCCCCCGCATTCTTTTTTCGGTTTTCTTCCCTTCTATCCTTGTCATAATTTAGAACCGTAGATTATACTAAAACTATATCAAGTAGTGTTTAGGTCGAATCACTATGCAAGTCCGATACAACTTTAAGTTAATCCCCAATCGAACCCAAACCACGCTGATGGACGAGTGGCTGATTACGCTCCGAAAGCAGTACAACTACTCTCTAGGCGAGCGCGATCGTGGGTACGAGTTGAATAACCAGTTTTGGGACGTGTCGGAACATTACACCGATGGTGCGCGATGCGACATCGACTCTCATGAGGTGTTCGGCGCGTTGTGTTGCGCTCTGACTTGTCCCGTTCGCAAGCATGGAGTTCAACCCATCGGTATCCCCTTAACCAAGACCACTCGATCCAAGGTGGATAAGGCGACGGGGAAAGTCCTCAAACCGTCTAAGACCACTTGGGATTTGCCTGGTGGTATTCAAAGTAAGGCACTGACTCAGTTCCGGAAACAGAATTATTATGCCAAGCGGGTACACTCCAACGTTCTACAACGCAACCTCGTTCGTCTAGACACAGCCTTTAGCCGATTCTACAAAGGGCTTGGAGGTTATCCCTCGTTCAAGCGAGCGCACCAGTTTACGAGCTTCGAGTACAAACCCGCTGACTGTAAATTCGAGTTCGCACAGATAATTAACGGTCGCGATCGCAAACACCACATCAGCAAGGTTTACCTACCCTTCATCAGTTGGATGCGGTTCCACGATTCTCGATCGATGGACGGCTTGAAGCGAGGCTCTATCACCATCACCAAAAAGGTGGATGGATGGTATATGTCCGTTCTGGTAACGGTTCCCGATGAGGTTCCCCAGCTCCCCCTAGCCGATGTCAAAGGAGCAAAGGGAGTTGATTTTGGTATTAATAAACTCGCATCGTTCAGTGACGGTAGTTTTGCCGATAACTCCCGGTTTGCAACGGATAAAGCAACCCGCAGACGGATGCGGATCGGGCAGCGGCGGGTTAACCGGAAAGCCAAAGGGTCGCGGAACCGCTCGAAGGCTGCGGTTGAAGTCTCGAAACTGCATCGCAAGATATCCCAGAAACGCACCGCCTACCAGTGGAAGGTTGCCAAGCAAGCCCATCGAAAGGTTGATGCGGTGGTGGTGGAAGACTTGAACATCCGGGGGATGAAAGCCAAGTGTAAACCGAAGAAATGCGAAGACACGGGGCGTTTTCTTTCCAACGGGCAATCGGCAAAGCGCGGATTGAACCGTGCGATTGCCGATGCTTGCTGGGGGTCGTTGGTCGAGAAAATCGAGTGGATTGGAGTCAAAACGGGGCATCCCGTGATTAAGGTCGCTCCTCAGTACAGCTCTCAAGAGTGCCGCAATTGCGGTCATGTTTCAAAGCTCAATCGAAACGGTGAGAAGTTTGTCTGTGAAGAATGCGGTCATATCGACCATGCCGATACGCAAGCATCGAGAACAATTGTCGAACGTGCGGGTTTTGTCTTCCCGCGAAATAAGTCAGAGACACTACCGGGGGACTCTCGGAAAGTTACGCCTGTCAGAAACGAATCTACCCAATTGGGCAAACAGATTCGGGGCAAGAACCTCAAACGTGAGGATATCCGGGCTTAAAGTCCGGAGAATCCCCGCCTCTTTAGAGCGGGGAGTGTCAAGGATTAGATCCGAGTGCGGAGAATATTGCGGCGATTACCAAAGCGCTCAAAGAAATCGATCGCGAAGCTGCCCAAGAATTTGTGTGGCGATATCTGGGTGAGATTTTGGAAGACGATCGCGATTAACTTCTGTGTGATGAAAACATGGGAAAAGCAGGTTACGTCCTGTCCGGTTACAGCAAAGAGGGCGTTAGCGTTAGCCATGCCGCAGGCTATAGCATTTGGATATTCAAGGTTTTGTTTTTCCCCTCAGATATAGCTGTATTCAGAGAGGTTAGGACACGACCTGTTGGTGAGTCGCCCTCCGCTCGAAGGTGCGATCGCATACACTCGAAGTGAAAATCCTGGAAAAATTTTCCTCAATGCCTAAACCTTACAGTAATGATTTCCGGCAAAAAGTCATCGAAGCGATCGAGTTGAATGGTCTCAACAAAAAAGAGGCCAGCGAACTCTTCATTATGTCCTAAGCGCTCCGCGCTTAGGACATAATGAAGTGTGTTCCTCGATCTTTTGACATCCAGCCATGGCGATTCCCTACAGTTACGATTTGCGTATGAAAGTTCTCGGGGCCATCGACGGGGGTCTTAGAAAAAGTGATGCATCG
>NZ_JBRJXU010000003.1:0-9542 GCF_057467645.1 Zarconia sp. | reverse complement strand
TGTCTCCGATTATGGGGAACGATGTCTGGGAACATGCCTACTATCTCAATTACCGCAATGCTCGCGGCGAGTACCTCAAGCAGTGGTGGAACGTGGTCAATTGGGATGAGGTCGAGCGACGCTACCAAGCCGCACTCGCGTAATTGGGAGAGGGGGGAGACAATGTAGGGGCACAAGCATTTGGGCGATAAATTCTGGGTAATCGCGAAACTGAACAAATCCAAATGCTTTGCCCTCTTCACCGGACTCAGAGCAATGAGAGCGATCGAGGCTCATCTGGAGAGCTTTCCCATTTCGGGTTTATCATCTCAATTAGAGAGTGCCGTCCCTAAAAAATGACAGATTTGCCCACCAGCGATCGAATTGACGCTGAAAACGAAAACGCCCTCGAGGAACTGCTGTGGGAAATCGATGCTTCCCAGGGTTTGTTCAAGCCGATGCTGGCCCACTGCAACTATCGTGCGTTGCGCGAGTACCTAGTGGTGCAGTTGCGGCGACGCTGCGATGCCGATATTCGCACGGTGTTTCTCCATCCCTCGGCGACGAAACTGTTTTCCGTTCTCCGATCGGAAATTGGTGACGATAAACCCGAAGCGGTGATGGTGTTTGGCTTGGAGTCGGTACGGAATATCGATCGCTTTTTAGCCCTCGCCAACTGGATGCGGAACGAGTTTCAGGCGCAATGTCCTTATCCCTTAGTCCTGTGGGTGAACGATGATGTGGTGGCCAAACTGATTCGCCTCGCCCCGGATTTTGCCGATTTCTGCACCTCTGCCGAATTTTCCATCGCCCCAGGAAATTTGGTCTTTGAAATTCGCAAAGCCAGCGATCGCCTTTTTTCCGTCGTTCTCGCCACCGGGGCCGATCGATTTCCCTCCAACCCAACTATTTTCGGCCCGGAATACGCCTCGGAGTTGAACGCCGCGTTGCGGGATTTGCAAGAATACGATCTGTCGCTGCCTCCGGAACTCCACGCCACCTACCAGTTTGCCCTGGGGCGAGATGCCTACCTCGATGACAACATGGATGAGGCGCTGGATTTGTATCGCCAAAGCCTGGACTATTGGCAAAGCGCGATCGAATCTCCCCATCTTGCCTCCAAAATTCGCGAGGAGTTGGGTCTCAAAATTGGGGCGCTGCTGTTCGATATGGGGTTGTGTCACTCCCGGCGCGGGCAATTGAATCGCTTGGAGGCAAACCGGCACTGGCAAGCGGCACGATCGCACTTCGAGACGGGCATTCAGGCATTCGAGGATGCGCGTCGATCGGATATAGCGGCGAAATTTATCCCCCATTTGGGCAAAACCCTGGGACAACTCGAAGACTGGGATGCCTTGTCGGCGTTGGCGAAAAAGTCCGAACGACTCCATCAAACCTACGGTACGCCAGCCCAGTTGGCGGGGGATTACGGGTTTTTGGCGCAAGTGGCGCTGCAACGGAAAAATTGGACGGAAGCGCGAGAATTCGCCATCGAGGCACTGAACGTTCTCGAGACGCTACCGATAAGCGAATGGCAGCACAAAGGGTTCTACGAGTTGTTGCTGGGGCGCGCCCAACGAAAGTTAAAGCAACTCGATGGGGCGTTGGCGAGTTTGGAACGGGCGCGGGAAACGGAACCCGATCGCGATCCTTGGTTGTATATCGAAATTCTCAACGAGTTGCGATCGCTCTACTACTACGATCTCCAAGACTACGTTAGCGCGTTTCAAGTGCGGCAAGATCGCCGTTCCGTCGAGCGACAATTTGGCTTTCGGGCATTCATCGGTGCTAGCTATTTGCGCCCCCGCAAACAGTCGAAATCTCCCCTCGATCGCTCCGTTGCGCCCGATACCATTCCCCAGGAAATTCTCTCCTCCGGCCGCGAGAAAGATGTCAAACAATTGATGGCGCGCATTGGCAGTACCCAACATAAATTGACGATCGTTTACGGTCAGTCGGGGGTGGGTAAAAGTTCCCTGATTCAAGCTGGATTAATTCCGGCGTTGCAACCGGAAACCTTTTCCACTCGCGATGTGGCGATCGTGCCGTTGCGAGTCTATACCAACTGGGAACGGGAAATCGGAAATCGGCTGAAAAGTTCTCTCGATTTTTTACAGGTTCAATGTCCAGATGGAATTGATTCTGTTGAAAGAATTATAGCACAATTAAAGCGCAACGAGACGTCTAACTTACTCACGGTTTTAATCTTCGACCAATTTGAAGAATTTTTCTTTATCTGTCAAAATTTAAAAGAGAAAAAAGCCTTTTTAAACTTTCTCGGTCGCGCCCTCGACGTGCCCTTCGTCAAAGCGGTGATTTCCCTGCGAGAAGACTACCTTCATTATTTGGCGATCGCCAATCGATTGCCGAGTATGGCAGTAATTAATAACGATATTCTCAGCCGCAATATTCTCTATTATTTAGGCAACTTTTCCCCCGAAGATGCCAAAGAAATCGTTCGCAGTTTAACGGAAAATGCCCAATTCAAACTCGAGGTCGATCTCATCGATGCGTTTGTGGACGAACTCGCCCGAGAAACCGGGGAAGTGCGACCGGTGGAATTGCAAATTGTCGGGGCGCAGTTACAAGCGGATGGTATTACCAACCTAGAACAATATCAAGCATTAGGGGGGAAAGATAAACTCGTCGAATGCTATCTCGAAGAAGTGATTCAAGACTGCGGCGATCGCAACGAAAAACTCGCCCGCTTAGTTCTCTATTTACTCACCGATGAAAATAACACCCGTCCCCTAAAAACCCGCACCGAACTCGTCAGAAGTTCCCTCATCGCCAACGGCAATTTCGAGGTTTCCGATCTCGATTTAGTCCTCACCATTTTTTCCGAATCCGGCTTAGTTTTCGTCCTCCCGGAAATTCCCGAAGATCGCTATCAACTCGTTCACGATTATTTAGCGAAATTCATTCGCCAAAATCAAGGCACGCAACTATCGCAACTTCAAGAAGAACTCGATCGCGCCAATGCCGAGAAAGAACGCAGCCAGCAAAAACTCAATCGGTGGTTGCAAAGCACCCTGGTGGTATTTATCGCCTTGACGGGGATGTCCCTGGCCCTGTGGCGGCAGGCGGAAACCCAAAAACAAATTGCCGAGTTTCGAGAAAACAGCGCCAATGCCGAAGCCCTATTTGCCACCCGCGAACTCGACGCCCTCGTCGAAGCGATGAAATTCGGTCAGGAACTCCAAGAAAACCTGCAACCCAATCTCGCCCGAAATATTTGGGGCGGGATCGATCCCAAAACCCGAATGCAGGCGGTAACGGTTCTGCGGGAAATCGTCTACGGGACGGCGACGCGCAACCATCTCGACGCGCGCGGGGGGTTGGATAGCGTTAATTTCAGCCCCGACGGTCAGACGATCGTGGCTTTTAGCAGTTTGGAAGGGGTGCGACTTTGGGATTGGCAAGGTCAGGTGTTGCAAACCTTACCGGTGGGCCGGGTGGGGGTCAACGCCGTTCGTTTGAGTCCCGACGGCAACACCCTCATCCTGATGCGGGAAAACGGGACGATCGAATTTTGGTCTCTGGGGGGAGAAAAACTGCAAACCCTCGAAGGTTACGGGGAACGCCTTCACCAGCTTTTATTGAGTCCCGACGGGCAAACCTTGGGGATTTTGCGCGCCGATGGTTTCGTGGAACTGTGGCAAAAAACCCCCGATGGTCGGGGGAGTTTTCAAAAAGCGATCGAATACGAGAAACGCACCAACAGCGCCACTTTTGCCCCCGACGGCCAGACCTTTGCCACGGGCAACGAAGATGGAACCGTGGAACTGAGAAACCGGGACGGTACCTTACGCAAACAGTTCAAGGCCCACCAGAATCCGGTAACGACGGTTCAATTCAGCCCCGACGGCAATACGATCGCCACCGGCAGTTGGGATGGGATGGTGAAGCTGTGGAACGCCAATGGAGAGGCGATCGCCACGCGCCAGATTTCCCAAAACACCACTGAGGGCTTCTTCGGGGTCAATATTCTCCGCTTCAGTCCCGATAGCAGCCTCCTCGCCGCGACCAGTTGGAACGGTACCGTGGAACTGTTGAACCGAGACGGGAAACTCATTGCCTCTGTGGTGGGCGATCGACAGGAGGTGACCCATCTTAACTTCAGCAGCGACAGTCAAACCATTGCCACTACTGGTCTTGCCGATGGGGTCAAACTTTGGAACCGGCAGGGGGAAGAACAGCATAACCTGCGCGCTCAGGGATCGGGGGTGTTGAAGGGATACATTAGTCCCAACGGCGAAACCGTCGCCGTCGCCAATTACGATGGGACGATTCAGTTGGTGGATTTGGAGAAACTCGATCGCGGTTTCCTCGATACCCTCGAATCCACAGATGCCCCCATCTATCGCCTTCACCTGCGCCGGGATGGGACGATCGTTGCCCTGGTGGGAGACGATCGCCAGCTTCAACTCTGGCATCGGTATCGGGGACGGTTAAAGACCCTAGAGAATGGGGAGGTGGGGGTCAAAGATTTCGATGTGAGTCCCGATGGCATCTTAGTGACGGTGGATGATGACAGCCGAATTCGACTCTGGAGTCGGGACGGCGAACCCGTCGAGAGTCCTTTCGATTCGATGGATTTGCAGATGTGGGTCGATCGCATTGGGTTTGCGGCCAATGGCAATCTGATTACCATCGGTTGGGATGAAACCGAGGCGAAAAATACGATCGCCCTCAGGAAACCCGATGGTACTGTGGTGGCGAGGCAACCGGTGAGTGGGGATTTCACCCATCTCGATAAAGTGGCGTTGAGTCCCGACAGAGGCACCCTCGCCCTTCCCGGTCCGAATCATACCGTGCAACTGTGGCATTTGGGGGAAGCGGAACTCGAAGCCGGGGAAACCCTCATCGGACATCGCGATCGCATCACCCACATCCATTTCGGACCCGACGGCAACTCGATCGCCACCGCCAGTACCGACAGTACCGCCAAGCTATGGGATATTGAGGGAGAACTGCTCGAAACCTTTATCGGTCACGGGAATGAAGTCACCAGCGTGGCGGTGAGTCCCAGTGGTAATACCATTGCGACGGCCAGTCGGGACAATACCGTGAAATTGTGGAACCTCCAGGGGCCGCCGATCGAAACCCTCACCGGTCATGGAGATGAGGTCACCCAGGTCTCTTTTCACCCCAATGGTAAAACCCTGGTAACCCTGGGCAAAGCAGGTCAGGTCATTTTTTGGAACTTGGATCTCGACGATCTCCTCGCGCGGGGTTGTCGGTGGCTGGAGGATTATTTAGCCACCCATCCCGAGGATTTAGCGGAGTTGGAAATCTGCCAAACGGATATGCTGCTGGCCGATGCGGCGGATTCCTGGGTGCGAGAGGGGAAATCCAAAGCCCGGAACGGCGATTTGCAGCAGGCGATGGCGGCGTTCCAACAGGCGAAGACCTGGAATCGGGAGTTAGAAATCGATCCGAAAGCGGCAGCAGCCCCCGCGATGGTGGTTGAAGGGGAAGAACTGGCAATGAACGGTCGGATCGATGCGGCGATTGCCAAGTACGAGGAAGCCCAAACCCTCGATCCCACCTTAGAGATTTCTGCCGAGAGTTGGGATGAGTTGTGTTGGTACGGTAGCCTCAACGATCGCGCTGGGACGGTTCTCGAAGCCTGCGATCGCGCTGTTGCACTCAACCCCGAAGATGGTCTAATTCGCTGGAGTCGCGGCATCGCCCGAGGGTTGACGGGGAATTCGGCTGGGGCGATCGAAGATTTTCAAGGGGCGATCGAATGGATGGAACGGCAAGATTACGAAGGGGGTGTTTTTACCGGGGATATCGTGCGCCTGGAAGCCTGGATTGCATCTTTGAAAGCGGGGAACAATCCTTTGACGGCGGAGGAACTCGATCGGGTGGAAAATTTTCGGTAGGGTGTGGGGTGGCTTCGGGAGCTTCGGGGGCTTCGGAGGCTTCGGAGGCAGGGGAGGAAGACGATGCGCGAAGTCGCGGTATTTGGGTTAATTATCCTGGGTTGAGATCGCCCTCTCTCGAAAGAAAAAGGCGATCGTATTTGAAAAGGTTCTCATGTCTGCTCGGCTTCAGCATCCTGCCAGCCCTCAACCGCCCCAGCGACAAACGCACCGAAGGGATTGTCGATCGCTCTTTCAAAAGCTTTCAAACCGCCTTCTTTCACCGCGTTCGTCACCCGCTGCTTGAAGGTGGGGTCGCGTTCGATGCGCTCGATCGCCTTTGCCGCAACGGTCATTTTTTCCGCCGTGGTGTTTGTGGGGTAAGACTGCTCCAGCTCTTCTAGAATCCCTCGGATTTCCGCTGCCGCTTCAGCGAGATTTTGCTTTTGCTCGGGGGCGTAGTTGTGCTGGGTTGCCACCATTTTGCCGTAATTTTTGCCCGCGACACCTCCGGGAATGTTAGCCCCTTGTTGGTTGAAGGTGGTGTTCTCGGTGTGGTTGTTGGCCATAGCCAATTTCTCCAATGTTTTATCGAGCGATCGTTCCAATGCCTTAATTTCACCACAGGATTCAATAAATCGCCTTTCGCTCTCGTATAGCGCTTTTGTCTTTGTTTCGACTTCAGCCCTGAGTTTCTCTAGGTCTTCGCCCGTTGCTTCCGTATCGAGCCTCAAGCGGACGACATAAGTTCCGCCCTTTTCCTCGATCGATTGCATCGAAACGCCAGAATTCGGATACTGCTGCCGTACTTCCTCAAGGGAATTGAAGAACGCTTGCCAATCAATCCCCTCAGTGAAAGTAATATCGATGGTTTCCAAGGAACTTTCCCTGACCTTCACCCACTCATCGAACTCTCCAGGAGCAAAAGTGCCGCTCGGGTCTACAGGCAATCGCCCGGAAAACTTATGTGTCTCACGGTCGAAAGTTCGGAAGATGTAATCGCATCGAATATTTTTGAGTGTTGTTGAACTTCCCATCTGCCAATCGGCAATGCAGGCTCCCGTGAGAGTTGCTCCGCTGAAATTAGCATTGAGTACCCTTGCTGCATAGAGATTTGTCCCGGTCAGGTAGGCATCACTCAGGTCGGCTCCAATCAGGTAGGCATCACTCAGGTCGGCTCCAATCAGGTAGGCATCACTCAGGTCGGCTCCTCTCAGGTAGGCTTCTCTCAGGTCGGCTTCTCTCAGATCAGCTCTTCTCAGGTAGGCTCCTCTCAAGTCGGCTCCTCTCAGGTAGGCTTCTCTCAAGTCGGCTCCTCTCAGATCAGCTCTTCTCAGGTCGGCATCGCTCAGGTCGGCTTCAATCAGGTCGGCTCCAATCAGGTCGGCTCCAATCAGGTCGGCTCCAATCAGGTCGGCTCCAATCAGGTCGGCTCCAATCAGGTTGGCTCGACTCAGCTCGGCATCACTCAGGTTGGCTTCTCTCAGGTTGGCTCGACTCAGCTCGGCATCACTCAGGTTGGCTTCTCTCAGGTTGGCTCGACTCAGCTCGGCTCCAATCAGGTCGGCTTCTCTCAGGTTGGCTAGACTCAGGGAGGCCCGACTCAGGTTGGCTCCTCTCAGGTTGGCTAGACTCAGGGAGGCCCGACTCAGGTTGGCTCCTCTCAGGTTGGCTAGACTCAGGGAGGCTCCTCTCAGGTTGGCTCCTCTCAGGTCGGCTCCTCTCAGGTCGGCTCTGACTGTATTATGTTCTTCCCGCCACTGGTTCCAAGTCTCTACCCCCTGTTTCAGAATTGCCAAATGTTCTTCATCCGCCATAACCGCTCCACGTCAAGTGCCAACCAAATTTCAGAGGTTTTGCTCCCCTCACTTTCCCTTATCTTAAAAATCTGTCTTGGAAATTTTGCATTTTTAATTTTGCATTTTTAATTCCCCCTACCCCACCCCCTCCAAAAACACCTCCCGATGCCACCGCAGCGCATCCAATCGGGGCTAGTACCGCTCCTGGGACGGCAATCGAATCCGCTCCCCCCGAAATTCTGGCATCGGTTTGGCATGGGGCGAGTCTTTCCGCAAATCCTCCGACACCACGATCGAATACTCATAGTCGAATCGCAAACCAAAATCGATCGAATCCCCAGCGATCGTTCTTGCACGGGTTCAGCCCGTTTGCTCGGCTTCAGCATCCTGCCAGCTCTCAACCGCCCCAGCCACAAACGCACCGAAGGGATTGTCGATCGCTCTCTCAAAAGCTTTCAAACCGCCCTCTTTCACCGCGTTCGTCACCCGCTGCTTGAAGGTGGGATCGCCTTCGATGCGCTCGATCGCCTTTGCCGCAACAGTCATTTTTTCCGCCGTGGTGTTTGTCGGGTAAGACTGCTCCAGTTCTTCTAGAATCCCTCGGATTTCTGCTGCAGCTTCGGCGATATGTTGCTTTTGCTCTGGGGCGTAGTTGTGGTGGGTTGCCACCATTTTGCCGTAATTTTTGCCCGCGAGACCTCCGGGAATGTTAGCCCTTTGTGGGTTGAAAGTTTTGTTTTCGGTATGGTTGTTGGTCATCGCCAATTTCTCTAGTGCTTTATCGAGCGATCGTTCCAATGCCTGAATTTCACCACGGGATTTATTGAATTGCCTCTGGAGTTCGTATAACGCTTTTGTCTTCGTTTCGACTTCAGCCCGGAGTTTCTCCAGGTCTTCGCCCGTTGCTTCCGTGTCGAGCCTCAAGCGGACGACGTAAGTTCCGTCTTTTTCCTCGATCGATTGCATCGAAACGCCAGAATTCGGATGCTGCTGCCGTACTTCCTGAAAGGAATTGAAGAACGCTTGCCAATCAATTCCCTCCGTGAAAGTCATATCGATAGTTTCCAAGGAACTTTCCCGGACCTTAACCCACTGCTCGAACTCTCCAGGAGTAAAGGTGCTCCTCGGGTCTACAGGCAATCGACCGGCAAACTTCTTTGTCTTGGGGTTGAAAGTTCGGAAGATATAGTCGCACCGAATATTCGCAAGCCTTGTCGAACTTCCGAGCTGCCAATCGGCAATGCAGGCTCCTGTGAGAGTTACTTTGTTGAAATTCGCATTGAGTACCCTGGCCGCGAATAGATTTGTCCTTGTGAGGTCGGCTCTACTCAGGTCGGCTTCACCCAGACGGGCTTCTATCAGGTCGGCTTCACTCAGGTTAGCTCCGATCAGCTTCGCTCCACCCAGGTCGGCTTCGCTGAGGTTAGCCTCTATCAGCTTCGCTCCACCCAGGTTGCCTTGTATCAGGTCGGCTCCTCTCAGGTCAGCCAGACTCAAGTCAGCCAGACTCAAGTCAGCCAGACTCAGATCGGCTCCACTCAGGTTGGCTCCACCCAGGCGGGCTTGTATCAGGTCGGCTCCGATCAGCTTCGCTCCCCCCAGGCGGACTTCTATCAGGTGGGCTCTACTCAGGTCGGCACCACTCAGGTCAGCCAAACCCAGGTTGGCTCCTCCCAGGTGGGCTTCACTCAGGTCGGCTCTACTCAGGTTAGCTTGTATCAGGTTGGCTCCTCTGAGGTTGGCTCCTCTCAGGTGGGCATCACTCAGGTCGGCATTACCCAGGTGGGTTTCACCCAGGTAGGCACCACTCAGGTCGGCTCTACTCAGGTGGGCTTCACCCAGGTAGGCACCACTCAGGTCGGCGAGACCCAGGTTGGCTCCTCTGAGGTCGGCA
>NZ_JBRJXU010000002.1:0-31920 GCF_057467645.1 Zarconia sp. | reverse complement strand
TGGGGAATGGGGAATGGGGAATGGGGAATGGGGAATGGGGAATGGGGAATGGGGAATGGGGAATGGGGAATGGGGAATGGGGAATGGGGAATGGGGAATGGGGAATGGGGAATGGGGAAAACGGGAGCAAGATGCTCCCACTATGGAAAACTGTCGAATCACCCGAAGCCTCCGAAGCCTCCGTTTCCCTCTTCAAACCGGTCGATATATGCGCGAAATGGTACGATCGGCTTCGATCGAAACCACTAAATCCACGAATTCCGGGTTTTGGGTGAGGGGATCGATATAGAGTTCGGGATGCAACGACTTCCAGAAATACTCGACGAATTCTCGAATTTCATCATCGCTCATTCCTGCTTTACCGCTGGCGATCGCATCGTGTTCTGCCTGCAAGCGCCATTTCTGGGAGAGGCGATAATCGCTGGGGTGAAGGATAATCAGGCGATCGAGGCGTTCCCACAGGGGTAAGTACTCCGCCAGTTGTTGGTTCATCTCCCGCGCGAAAGCAATATCGGCTTCGGTGACGATCGGTTCTGGGGGATGCTCGAACATCGCCGGATCGATGGGACGCACGCCGACAAACCAGCCTTCAAATAAGATGATATCTGCTCCCTCGACGATTTCCGGGGCAATGCGATCGCCTTCTCCATTCCATAGGGACTTCTCGAAACGGGGCACTTCAATGGTGGCAGCCGGTTGGGGGTTGCACAGGCAATCGAGGGTTTGCAAACCCAAATCCACATCGTGGGTTCCCGGCGGCCCCCGACGGATGAAGCGGGGGTCTCGTTCTCGCAGACGCTGGCGATCGGCATAGGTTTTGTACAGATCGTCGATGGAAATGCCGATCGTCCGATATCCCAATTGCGCCAGAATAATTTTCAGCATGGCGGCAAGGGTCGTTTTTCCCATTCCCTGTCCCCCCAAAACCCCCTGAACTAAAGGGCGATCGAGGGTTTTCCGCATCTGGGCAATGGAAATCGCTAGCGGCAGCCACAGCGTCCACAGGGTGGTTAACACCGCCCCATTCATCGGTAGGGGAAAGTTATCGAACTGTTCTCGCAACCCTTGGAGGACTTGCAGGCGATATTCGATCGCATCTTCTAGGTTCTCCGGTGGGATATCGAAAGCTGCGGCGCGATCGCTCGATTCCCAGACAACCAGTTGCGCGCGATCGGATTCGGAGAGCAGTTCCCCGGCAACCCAGCGTTCGAGGATAGAGGTTAGCGGTTGATGTTGTGGTGCCATGGCATTTTTGTTCGCGATGGGTGTAAGGTTTGAGGAATCGTTGTTTTCCTCATCTCACCAATGACTTAAGATTTTCAGCAAGCCTTACATGAATGGCCCAACGATCTCGGTCGCATTGGCTACCACTTTATAGCTTAGATTTTTATGGCTTAGGATCGAGAATTTAATCAGATCTCCGATTGCATGAGTCGGTTGATTCCCCGAGATCTCCCCTCGAGTGAGGGGTTGGGGGTGGGTTCATCCGCAAATTGCACGAGTGATTAAATCTTGATTCCTGAGATTATTGTCGAGGGATTCTTCATCTGAGAAAAAGATCGACTCAAACCCCGTATCTTCCTTGGAGCAACGAACGAGCACCACAACAGAGCTAGCAAAGCAGCGCAACCAAGCGGCGGCGGAAAGGACGTTGCTCGCTTGGATACGTAACAGTTTGATGTTGCTCGGACTCGGTTTGACGATCGACTACGTTAGCGTCGAACTTCTATCTGAGTTTATCGAGGTCGATCGGGTGAAGAGTTGGCAAGTTCCCCATGCGCTCAGTCTACTGACGATAGTACCCGGACTCGTTTTGCTAGTATTAGCCATTTGGCAGTATCGAATTTCGGTTCGCTCCGTGCGACGAGATTATGGCGTACTGCCAGATAGATGGATGGTTTGGGTGACCACCACAGCCGTCGTGCTTTTTGGCATTATCTGTGCGATCGTGGTGCTATTCAAAACAGTTTAAGTTCCATAGCGCTTCGTCATCAGTTTATTTACACTCTTGAAAAAATCGGTTTTTTCCATTCCCCGTTCCCCGTTCCCCATGACTGAAAATCTGTAATGAAAAGGGCGCGAACTGCTATATCTAGACAGAAGCTTTGATGAGGATGCCGAGAAAAGCCATCAACCCAAATACGAACAGGGCATTGGCAACAATCAAGCTAATGGAACGTTTGGGAATATAGGTATAGTCTTCGTGTTGAATGTGCTTGAGTTCCTGGTGGTGTTGCATCGCGGCTGCCAGCATCGCCCAGGTTCCGAGTGCAATGAAAAATAACCCCAAAATTCGCGACAGTCGAATGGGGTCATCAATACCCGCCATATTATTCAACACTGCGACGATGCGATCGAGACCAAATCCAAAACTAATCAGCGAAAGGCTTGTCCGAATCCATGCCATCAGCGTCCGTTCTGCTGCCGCTTGATTCCGCTTCTTGGCCAGTTCGGTCTTCAGATCTGGGGGAGGGCGATCGGGTTGAGGAGGTTGCATGGCAAAAATCTGTAATTCGATCTCCCTCAAGAGTGAATTTATCCTACTGAGGCATCTTCCAACGTTTTCGTTTTGTCAGTCAACCCGCCCAGCCATCTAAGAACCCAGCTTAAAGGCTTCCACATATAAACTGTACATCAAGCCAATTTTGAGAGAATTTAAGGTTTCGATGGGAACGGCTCTTCCGAAGCGACCGTTGCGCGAGTATACCAGCCAACTGAGGGCTTCCGTCATCAGAACTAAAATGGCGGCGAGGGTGATATCCAATCGCGCCAGTTGTCCGGCTACCGTCGAAACCGCCGTTCCCAGGAAGAAGCCAAATAGAAACCCCAAGATGACCAGCGATAGCCGTCGCCAGGGGTTGCGCAGAAGTTTGCCGATCCGCCTGAATAACGTACTAATGAGGGTGCTGAAGCGAGTATTTTGCATGGGGAAACGAGGAAAGCGGGCGATGTTTCAATTATTTTAGAGCGAATTTTCGAGGGATTTCACGGCGAGCGTTTGTAAAGACACAGGAGCCAGATCGAAAGCTTTACCAAGCCGTGCCACAGGACGCTTTTGGTAATATTTTTAACAGACCGGTTGGAAAAATTGCAATTTCAAAATTCAACCTAAAGCTTATTGTTTTTTCACTATCATTAGAGAAATTATTATGGAAACAACCCTAGATTTTTACAAGCAGTGTGTAAAAGCATTACTTAGACAATACGAAGAATTTCAAGATAAAGAATCGAAAATTGAGCTAATATTTGATGACGATCGAATGCGCTACCTCGCCCTCTGGGTGGGATGGAACGGATATCGACGAGTGCATCAATGTGCGGTACATATCGATATTATCGACGATCGAATTGCCATTCAGTGCAACGATACAGAAGATGAAATCGTCCCGGAATTAGTCGAGATGGGAATTCCCCAGGAAATCATCGATTTAAATTTCATTCATCCTCTACATAAGACTTACAACCCACCAGAAACCCGAGAAGCGATCGCCTGAAATCCATCATCGGTGAAAACGCTATACTCAATCTACTGCTTCTCCTGCCATCATCCGCCATGTCTCCCGTCGAAAACCCCGTCCGCACTGCCGAAACCCCCCAAACCTTCCCAGAAGATGTTATCTTTCCCCCAGGCGAAATCGATAGCAACGAACCCCCTTTGGAAACGGAAACCCACCTGCGACAAATCCTCTTGTTTCTCTCCTGCCTCGACTGGCTGTGGCGAGACAGAAGCGATTACTATGCCGCCGGAAATTTAACGATTTACTACAGTCCCTACCAACGCAAATCTGAAGACTTTCGCGGACCGGATTTCTTCGTCGTGTTGGGAACTCAAAAGAAGCTGCGCCGCAGTTGGGTGGTGTGGGAAGAAGAGGGAAAATATCCTAACGTTATCGTCGAAGTGCTATCGAGAAAAACGGCAAATACCGATCGAACTACGAAGAAAGAAATCTATCAAGATACCTTCCGCACGCCGGATTACTTCATATTCGACCCCGAAAAATTAGAGTTGGTCGGATATCATTTAGTCGACGGAAAGTACGAAGTTATCGAATCGAATTCAGACGGATATTTGTGGAGTCAACAGCTCGGATTGTATCTGGGAGTTCGCGGTAACTTCGTGCGTTTCTTCACCCCAGAAAGACTACTCGTCCCCACCCCAGAAGAAGCCGCTACAGCCGAACGCCAGCAAACCGAGCAAGTGCAACAACAGTTAAAAGCCGAACGTCAGCAAAATGAACGCCTCGCTGCCAAATTGCGAGAACTCAACATCGACCCCGATACTCTTTAAAATAACGATCGCGTCGGATGTATGAGATGGCGATCGCCTGTACTTTCAAATCGTAAGTATTCAGCCACACCAGCTAATCGTCGAACCCACCCCCTACCCCTCCCAAGAGGGGAGCAGAAGATGAACATTTTCAAGATTTAATTTCCCTATTTTCAAGGCGATCGTTCCCCTCTCGGGAGGGGTTAGGGGTGGGTTCGAACTCAAATATATTAAACCTGAATAGTTACTTAAAATCGATTCAAAAATATCTCGCTGGAGTATCAAATAGATCGATCTAAATCAAGAATCACCTCAACCAATCCCGCCACCACTCTGGCGAGTTTCTCGAAATCCACTTTATCGGGAGTATCCTCGATCGTGTGATAATACCGGTAGCGAAACGGAGCAGTATCCGTCACCATTAAGGCTGGGTAACCTTGCTGCCAAAACGACCAATGGTCAGACCAACCGACGCCGGGAAGCAAACTGGGAAATGCGCCACCTTCGGAAGGGAATTGGGTGTGGCGGCGGAAAGAGGCGATCGAATCTCGAACTAAATCGCCGGAATTAATATTTCCGACAAAGGTGATAAAATTGCCTCGATCGGGAAAAAAGAATCCCAACGGAAATGGATATTTCTGGCTCTTTCTTTCATCCAAAAAATAGCCCATGGTTTCCATACTCAGCATCGCCACGATATTCTCATTTTGCTGGCGAGAGCGAGTGGCATACACCAAACTTCCCATCTCCGCTTCCCAGAAAAATGGTGGTTCTTCATTCGCAAATGCCACAAATCGGATCGTGCGATCGGTATTTTGAGATGCAAAAAGTCTTGCTAATTCTAAGGTTGCTGCCGTTCCCGTGGCATTATCGTTTGCCCCCGGACAGTCCATCACCGAATCGTAATGACCGCCAATAACAATAATTTCATCGGTTTTTTGTGTTCCTCGTTTTTCAGCTTCGATATTGTAATACGCTCGGTTTTGTACCTCGTATTTTTGCCGCTTGACTTCGTATCCCATTTGAGCGAACGATCGCTCGATCCAATCTGCGGATTTATTGAGGCGATCGTATTCTAAAAAGTTGCGAATGCCGATATTGGTTGCCAGTTCGGTAACATCTCGTTCGAGGAGGTTCGCCAGTTCGATCTCCGCTGGTTTTAAAGGGGGCAGTTCGCCGCTATAACTGCGTCCGGGCATCCAAAAAATGGTAAACCAACCCCAAATTAAGGCGATCGATAATAATGCCCTGAGAATCCTCAATCGGGCGATCGCTCCTCGGGTGGCTAGCTGAAACTTCGATCGCTTCTTTCTCGAACGTTTTTCCATCAAAATTGCGGTTATTCAACAACTCAAGCATCGGATAAATTCACCCAAAAAAATAGAATTTTAGAGGTAAACCCGTGCCATCCGATGACCGTACCCTATTATTCCCGCCTCAATCGGAAAATCGATCGAGAAGGCTCAATCTCTGAAATATGGAGCAATTTGGGCGCATACTTTTGATGAAACTCAAATTCACTCCCTAAGACGGAATCTCCACAGAACGCAAAAACTCCGCACTTTCTTCAGGCAACGCCGTATTGATGTACATCCCGCTACCCAATTCAAACCCCGCACTGAGGCTAATTCGGGGAACCAGAGCTAAATACCAATGAAAGTAATCCGTACGCCGTTCGTCCGTGGGAATCGATCGAATGACGTAGTTGTAGTCTGGGTTATTCAATCCCCAGTAGAGTTTCTCCAGTACCGTTTTCAGGGTTAGTGCCAAATCCAGCAATTCTTCGTCGGTAATGGTATCAAAAGACGAGGAATGCCGTCGCGGAAAAATCCAAATGTGAAACGGGGAAAGAGCCGCATAGGGAATAAAAGCCACAAAATGTTCGCTGGTAAAAATAATGCGATCGCCTGCCGCTAGCTCGTCAGCCAATGTTCGGCAGAAAATGCACTCCCCCATATCATCAAAATAGCGGATGGTTTCTTGGGTGCGAACGCGCAGTTCGTAGGGAACGATCGGTGCGGCTGCCAGCTGGGAATGAGGGTGTTCTAGGGACGTTCCCGCCCCCGTACCGTGATTCTTGAAAATGATGATGGTGGCAACGCGGGAATCCATTCGGATTTGCGAATACCGCTGGCGATATACCCTCAGAATATTCGCCACATCTTCAACGGGTAGGACTGCGGTGGTTAAGTCGTGGCGGGGATGCTCGATAATCACCTCGTGAAATCCAACCCCCGAAATCGAGCGAAAGATACCCTCGATTCGTCGAACTCGATCGCCCACGGGTTTCAATGCCGGGTATTTATTATCCACCGCCCGAACCCGCCAACCTCGATCGTCACTCAGACGGTAAATTTCCGGTCCCGTGAGATGTTCGTTTCCCAGACAAAACGGACAATCGGCTTTGTAAGTTGGCAACTTCGGGGGAAGATCGGCTTGAGCTTTACTAAATTCGTGGGGTCTTTTCGCCCGTTCGGTGGCAATAATGACCCAGTCTCGGGTAATTAGATTTTGTCTGAGTTCAGTCATTTTTACTGAGCGGTTTATGTCCCGCATTTGTAAATTTTAAAAACTATCCCAGCCAGATCGAGAAGCTATGGACTACGATTCCCAACCCAATGAATATTCTTCGTACGATATCTTTGACTACTTATTTAATTTAACCGATCGAGAGTCTAAGGAAACGTGAGTTCGGGATAAGCTGAAACTTTGATTCTGCCGTTACTGATTTTCAGTATTTGTAGGTCTCAAACCTGCATTCTCTCGTTAAGAAAGTTAAAAATAGACTCTTAACCCGAACTGACGTTAAGGAAAGGTCTACATTTATCTCGGCGATTGATGGAGATTTAGAAATTTTGGGTCAATGTCTGTAGCCAAAGTGAAAATTTTATCGATCGAAAAAAAATAGAAGAGAGTCAGGACTATTGCCCAACTCCCTTCTATTAATTCAAATCAAAATGAATCGAATTGAACAGAACGTATCACTTCACGAGTTCTTCCCCGCGACGATACAATTCCCGCGCGTAATCCGTCCAAGTTCCCTGTCCCCAATAGCGGAAACAACTCGTTTCCACCAACATCACGTAAAGCAGGGCTTCTTGATACTCGCGACTCTTCGTCACCGACGGATCTTCTTGCACCCGCCGAGTAAACTTTTCGTGGAACTTCGCACTGAGTTGATTCATCGGTTCGAGAACATTTTCGTATCCCTTCACCCAACTCAGATCGTCCGTCCAAGACGCACCATCCATATGGAATTGATGGTCGGTTTCTTGAAGTTCTTTAATCGCTTTTTCTACCGCTTCGGTGGTGGCGTTATTCGGGTCGACTTTCTGCCAGATTTTATGTTGTCCGATCGCCTGACAAACGGGATAATCTTCCGGCTTTACGCCAGCAGCATCGAGCAGTTCGAGATATTCCGTACCGTGAATGCCGACGACGCTGCCATTGTCCCGAATTTCGGGCCAAACGGGCATGAAACCGCCGGGGAATTCATTCATCATCACCCCACCATTTTCACCATCGGCAATCTGGGTGACGCAGGCGGGAATTTCCATATTTCCCACCTTCTGTTTGCCCCGACTTTTCGCCTCGTAATAGGGCTGCATTTGCGCCACCAATTTGGTGTCGGAACCTTGGGTTTTAATCAGTGCGGTAATGCTCACGGTTTCTCCGCGAGAATTGCGCGCCACTAACAGATTGGGAACGTATTTGTCATCGTGCCACAATCCCGATCCGTCGGGGCGTTCCACGGAATGTTCCTGAACCATCAGCCAGCGATACCCGCATTCTTTGAGGGCTTTGACGTATTCGTACAGGGTATCGGGGTGGTTGGGCAGGTGCATTTCCGGTGGCGAGAATCCCTTCACCCGCTTGAGGGCATCCACCCCAAACACGGAAGCAAAGTAATGCTGCCACGCTTGGATTTGCAGTTTGAGATCGGGAATCGGGGTGGAGGGGGCAACGGCGTGAGACCACATGGTGCCCAGCCACTCGACGTAGGGCTGATACTGGGCATCGCAGGTGATGCGCTTCAGGTTATCGATGACATCGTGGCGGCCCATTTGCTGCAAACCCCACAGCAGATTGCCGGAATAATCGAGCATAATCCGGGGGCTGCAACCTTGAGAGACGAGTTCGGGGATAAATTCTCCCATGCGGGCATAACACCAGGCAAAGACGGAGGCGTTGTGGTTGTCGCCATCTCCCTGGTTTTCAAACATATGCTGGAGATTGCAAATTAAGTCGCCATTGGGACCTGCGGGGATGGTCGGTTGGTGCATATGCAAAGCACAGGCAAACCCCGATTGCATTTTGTCCAGACTCAAATCGGTGGTGGGCAAAAAGACCGGCTCGTCATGATTGACGATGTCCGAAATTTCTGCTTCCCAACCGCAAATATTGGGCAATCCCAGGCGTTCCGGTTCCAAAGCAAATCGATCGGACGGTGGTGCAGTTGCTATCATATTTTCCTTTCCGGGTTGAAATTTCGCGGATGCGATCGGACTGCAATCGATCGCGAATTTACTAGTCCAAATGATAGATCCAACTTCGCGAGAGTCGGCTTAAGACTTTATGTAAGATTAAGGTTTGCCGACTCCCGTCCCGTTTTAAGATGGAGCCATGGGAACCCGATCGACCGATTGAGTTTTTCGATCGAGGCTTAAATTCTCATCCCGGCGATGGGCTTCCCAATGACCGCGATCGAGGGCTTGGATCAGCCACTGTCCTTGCATAAAGTTGCCATCGTCGGAAACGATCCCCAAATAGCGGACGGTATGGCGAAGACCCCCCAGATAGCGCTTGCTAAACCGAACGTTGCGCCCGGTGGCCTCCCCCACCAACGAAGCTTCCCCCAACGAGCCATCATCTAAAATATTACCGCTGAGGGTATTTCGACCTTGGAGCAGAGTCATTTCAAATCGGGTGGGAACCCCCCGCTGCCAGTAGGTTCCCAGCCACATTCCACTTAAGTTAATCATTTCAATTCACACCCAATGTTTGCTTTGTGAAGTTTGGCGAATCGTTTGGCGGTCGGATTTCGGCAGTCAGGTTATCGGGTATCCCAGGCTGCGAAGCGCGATCGCCGGTTCCCAACTTCTATATGATTGTAGCGATCGCCATGGTACAAAAGAACAAGTCTCGACTCGACGAGGTTTTTTTCGATCGAGAGAGCAACATTTATCGGGCGTACGACTCCACTCACTCATTCAATCCGCGGCGGTTCTCACCCCTGAATCGCTGACAGCTAAAGATTTATAGCGCAACGCGGACTGGTTTATTTACACGATCGCTGGGGGTCGAGAGGATAGTTACCTCCTCCTGATTGAGGGGGCCAATCATTTTTCGATCGCCCACCCCTTCGATCCCACTGTCGGGAGACCGTTTCTAGACGATTTGGCAACCCAATCGGAGGAAGCGATCCGAGATTGCATCGCCGAAGCCATTGGCTTGTTCGTCGAGACTCATGTTTGCGATCGACCGAAGGCAAAAACAGCGCTCGAAGTACTTATGGGAACGAATAACAGCTCGATCGCATCTTTCCAGCGTAAGTAAAGTAACGTCAGTTTCGAGTCAGACAGTTCCCGGTGAGTGTGGGGTGTCGGGTAACCGAGTGTGGGAATGTTGCAACCACTTTTCTCGCGATCGCTCCGGATTTGGGTTGAGAACCTTGAAGAATAAGTTACAACGGAAGCAGATCTCCCCTATCCATCGACCCTTTTGCAAGTGCGATGATTCAGCTTACATTAAAATGGCACGAATCCGATGGCGAGCGAACTCAGATTCTCGACGCTCGATCGTCTCCTCAACAGGGGGGAGTCTTTCGCATCGGTCGCGATCCGGCAACTTGCGATGTCATCCTGAGCGAGAGTAGCGTCTCTCGGCAACACGTAGAAGTCTTTTTCAAACCGGAGTGGGAGCGCTTTTACCTGCGAAACTTGCAACGGAAAAATCCCCCTCGCATCGATGGGGGTATCCTCATTGAAGGGGAAGTGGCACTGAGTGCGGGCAGTACCATCGAACTCGGACAAATGACACTCACCATCGCCGCAATCGAATCTTCGATCGAATCGTCAGTGGAATTCACTCCCCAAATTTTGCCCCAGACAGTATTAATTCCCCCCACCTGCGCAACACCACCCCAAAAACCCCCCGCCGCTCCAATGGCTTACGGCTTAGAATGTCCTCACTGCCATCAAATTGCTTCGATCGATCGGCGCAACGGGGCTTGCCATCACTGCGGTCACTTCCTCGCCGATGCCGAAAGCGTTCTTTTGCCCCCGAGCATTCGGTAAGTCTTCGATCGGAGTCAATAGGTAGAGTGTAAAGTCCTAGGGCTTCACTACACAAATTATCGTGGGTCGTTCGATGGGGGTAATTCCCCCCCGCGTACCCATAATTTTCAGTCGGGGCAGGGCAACCGGAGATCTTCGGCCTCCAGTTGCTTCGAATGAGAACCGCAATTGAGGGGGTGAAAGGCGAAGTTACCGTTCGAGAGCATCTTGATAGATGGAGACGATCCATGCCTGCTGGTCATGGGAGGCATTTACGCTTTCATCAATCCTCGATCTCAATCTCGACAAATCGCCACTAGACCCGATCGTATCAAACGGAGGGTCGAAGATTCGATCGTTGCTTTATTCGTATTATGCCAATCCAACTCAGCTGGGAAGATCCGCTCACTCACCAAACTAAAAGACCCACCCTCACCGCACCCGTTGCCTTGGGGCGCGTTTTTCCAGAAATGCCCGAGGAAATCGACGGACGGCGCGTTTCCCGAATCGTGTTGCAAAACGATAGTCGCGTTTCTCGCTATCACGTTCTCATCGATTTTCGCCAGGGCAATTGGGTCGCCATCGATTGCAATAGCGGTAACGGAATGTGGGTCAACGGCGTGCGCCAAAGCGAGTGGGTGCTTGCGAATGGGGATGAGTTGCAAATCGGCCTGCATCGCATTAACGTGGCGTTAATTTCGGAAACGACACCGAAATTATCGGTGATTCCTTTCAACCCCAAGACGGGCTTGCCCGATCCCCAAGCCTCCTCTACCACCCAGCATCGTTTTCCCCCGTCAGAGTTTCGCCAAGCCCGATCGATCTCGTTAGCCTACCTGCGACACACGGGGTATTTTGACGAGAGAGTCGACACCTTTGACTATGCCACCGTCGGGGCGGGATTGGGCAGTTATATTTGGGTGGATTTCCTGCGAATTTTTGGGGTCAAATCCCATCAAATCGCCGCAATTGGCACGCAACCCGAACCTTATGCCAAGTACAAGCAACTCTGCCTCAACTCCCAAATTCCCCTTCACGAACGGTTGCGATCGAATTCCGATTCCTGCCCCGACAATCTTTGGGGTTGGCCTCCCTATGCCTTGCGGGAGGCGTGGCGGGAGTTTCGGCGCGGTAAAACTCGCGACGCACTGGGGTATCTGTGGCAGGTGTTTGCAGAACCTTCCTTTGCCCAGACCTATACTCCCCGCGCCGATAACGTGTTTGAGTCGATCGATCGCGAAGCCGCGCGCATTGATTGGGATCGGATCTATCGCTACGGTAGCGTCCGCAATCTGCGCAAAACCGATGACGGTCGTTACGCGATTGCCTATTCTAAGGGCGGCGGCCAGTATGGATTTGCCGTCGCCAAACACGTTCACCTGGCCACGGGATACCCAGCGATTCGCTTCCTCGACCACTTGCAAGCCTATCGAGATCTCACCGACGACCTCAAATCCGTCGTCAATGCCTACGAACCCCACGACTTTATCTACGAACATCTCGAACGGCAGGGGGGAACGGTCATGATTCAAGGTCGGGGTATTGTCGCCTCTCGGATTATCCAGCGCTTGTACGAAGTTCGCATCCAAACGCGCCAACCGGTGACGATCGTTCATTTGATGCGATCGCCCCTCACCGCCGGTCACCGCTTCGGGCGATCGCAACGGGCGATTCGATACAACTGGGAGTTTCAGCCGTTTAATTGGCCCAAAGCTTGCTGGGGAGGGGATTTACGAGAACTGTTGGAAAAGGCTAACCCTGAAGAACGGTTGCAACTGCTGAGCGCGTGGGGGGGCACGACAACGGCCGATCGCCGAGACTGGCAACAGTTAACCACCTTGGGGTTGCGAGAGGGATGGTACAAAATTCACTTCGGTCTCGTGAAAGAGGTGGAGAAAGCCGGAACGGGACTACAGGTGATCTACACGGAAATGGAAGACGGGCAAGCCAAAAGAACGGTTATGTGCAACGCCGACTTTATTATCGATGCCACGGGGTTGGATGCCCAGGTGAAGGCGAGTCCTCTCCTCGACGATCTGATAACTCACTATCAATTGCCTTTACTGGGGAACGGTCGCTTCTCGACCAGTAACGACTTTGAACTGGTGG
Organism: Zarconia sp.; assembly: GCF_057467645.1. Lineage (NCBI taxonomy): Bacteria > Bacillati > Cyanobacteriota > Cyanophyceae > Oscillatoriales > Zarconia > Zarconia sp. Next base: position 19,269 of record NZ_JBRJXU010000002.1, on the reverse strand, counting down.
AGATGCGATCGCCCCTCCCTACCGTAGGAGAGGGACATTCGGGGAGAATGTACGCGGTCGGAGCAATTACCCTCGGCGGACCCTATGCAGCGGTGGATAGCTTCCTGGGGTTGCAGTACGCGGCCCTGCGATCGGTGGATAGTCTCGTCGCGGCCGGTGCCCCGAGATTGCGCGGTCTCAACGACGTGAGTTCGGCATGGCAGTGGTGGAAATGGGTCACAAATCGATCGCCCTAGTGCTGCTACGCAGAATTAAAAATGCGTCTTGAAAAGTTGAACGGGACAGAAACCGACACCGCTCACTTTTCGCAAAATTAAAAATTAAAAATGCTTACTGTGTATAGCTTTCACCGGTTGATAGCTGGTCAGTTACTTCTGCCGCGCTGCACTAGTCTTCCGTAAAATTGCGGTGTTCCGTACGATTGCGGAGGTGCGATCGCAGGGAATGGGCGATCGAGATCGCTCCGAAGTGTGTGTGAAGTTACGGATAAGCCTGAGTAAGTTCACTGAATTTTGCGATCTCGATCGCCGCCATTCTCTTGAAAAATGGAGATACTCGTAAGTATAAGAGTGAAGCCATCGAAGTTTTCAACTTCAACTGACACTCTGGTTTGCATTTTCTCAGTCTAAGGCTTATGTCGATGAAACTTTTCTATCGCAGTATTCTCTATAGTCTCCAGCATCCCAAATTTGCTACGCGAGAAACCCAAATTAAAGCAACAGATCGGGGTGTTTCTTATCACTCTCCAGACGATTAAAAAATCACCGATTTCTCAACCTAAAAACTTAGCGTATTGCGGCGTTTCTCTTATCTAATCGCTTCGGACTAAATCTAAGTTAACCCCAGCTCTCGGGTAATCCGAATCAGATTGAGATCGAGCCAACGAGCGGAAGATTAGTATTTTGGCTCGATCGAGTCTAGAAATAAACGCCTCATTATCTTGCGCGATATTTTAACTTATAAGACTGGAAGACTTGTCATGACTTTAACAATTTCCCGAGAACTCAAACGTCCCAATTTGGAGCGTCAAGTTTGTCAGCTAACCGAACGACCCGAGCCTCCCATCGAGAAAAAGCTTGTTTGTCGGTGGTTACCGACAGGTAAAAGCTATCCCAAAATGGAAGCGCGTTGGGTTTTAGAATATCAATAAATCGGCGAGAAAAACTCTCGAAAAACTGTCTTTTCTTTTTTCTATATCCTAGTAGCTCACCTGCGGTATTTCAGTTGAAATATCGCTTTTTTAACGTCAGCTCGAACTCGCAGAGATTCGGTTGGGTCAGGAGACGATCTCGGTGCGGGCCATGGGTAAAAATTCATCACACAACCCTGAGAATCAACTCTGGCATGGGATGATGACCCAGGAATCCTGTTCCCAAAATCCTACACTCCACCCCCACCAGAAACTTCGCGATCGCGAAGTGCTATAAAATGAGCCTGGGTTATTTCATCTCACCCGCGATCGCCCCCCATGAGCCGCTCTTCGATTCGCCCCGCCCTCGTCACCCACGTCCTTCCCGATTCGATCGCCGCAGAAATTGGCTTTGAACCGGGCGATCGTCTCGTATCCATTAACGGAACGCCTCCCCGGGATTTAATCGACTATCAGTTTCTCTGCGCCGACGAAGTCCTTCTCCTGAACGTTCTCGATATCCATGGTGAAACCCATGAAGTCGAAATCGAAAAAGACTACGACGACGATTTGGGTTTGGAGTTCGACAGCGCCCTATTCGATGGCTTGATGCAATGCAACAATCGCTGTCCCTTCTGTTTTATCGACCAAAAGCCGTCGGGGATGCGCGATACCCTCTATCTCAAAGACGACGACTATCGCCTCAGCTTCCTCTACGGTTCCTACCTTACCCTCACCAACATTACCCAACCAGAATGGAACCGCATCGAGCAAATGCGCTTATCTCCCCTCTACGTTTCCGTCCACGCCACGGAACCCGAGGTGCGATCTCGACTGCTGAAAAATGCCCGCGCCGGACGGATTTTACAACAATTGCAATGGTTCCAAGAACGGCGACTGCAAATTCACGCCCAAGTGGTGGTCTGTCCGGGCATTAACGACGGCGAACATCTCGATCGCACCTTACTCGATTTAGCCGAATTTGGCGGCGGAGATATCCCGGCAGTGGCATCCGTTGCCGTGGTTCCCGTAGGACTGACCCGTTTTCGTCCCTCAGAAGACGAACTGGTTCCCGTCACCCCCGAATGTGCCCGCGAGACCATTGCCCGAGTTCAGGCGTTGCAAACCCAATTTCGCGATCGCTTCGGCGTCACCTTTGCCTGGTTAGCCGACGAATGGTTCCTCATCGGCAACTGCCCCCTTCCCCCAGCCGCCGACTACGGCGACTATCCCCAAATCGATAACGGTGTGGGTTCCATCCGCCAATTTATCGAGCAATTTGAAGCCGCCGCCAACTGCTTGTTACCCGATCGCATCTCCCCCCCTCGCCGCCTAACTTGGGTGGTAGGCAATGCCGTCGAAATCGCATTTCAACCCATCCTCCATCGCCTCAATCGCGTGGCGGGTTTGGATGTGGAAATGGTCGCCCTCCACAGTGAGTTTTGGGGGCAAACCATCAGCGTCACCGGCGTTCTTACCGGCAGCGACTTGTTGCAAGGCTTGCAGGGAAAAGACTTAGGAGATGGCATCTTGCTACCCACGGTCATGCTCAAACACGGCGAAATGCGCTTTCTCGACGACGTAACCGTAGAAGACCTCGCCGACAAGCTACAAACCCCCATTTTTCCCGTCGCCGGAACCGAAGAGTTAGTACTCGGTTGCATTGAAGTGGAGAATGGGGAGGTCGGAGTTCGGAATTCGGAATTCGGAATTCGGAATTCGGAGTGTTGAGAAGAGCAAAGCTGGGAACTCGGAAAAACCATAATTTAACCTCCTCCCCACATCCCCGCGTCCCCGCGTCTCCCCATCCCCACGTCCCCACATCCCCACACCCCAATCCCAATTGTGATAATATCTGACCCATAACTCTGCCATACGCAGGAAAGATCCCTTATGCGCAAGCTCATCGTTCGGTTGGCGATCGGCCTGGCATTCGCCCTCTTCGGTCTGTTCAACTATTACGGCAACGTCTCGGAAAACCCCCTCACTGGAGAGAAGCAGCGCGTGCAACTCTCTGCCCGTCAAGAAATTGCCTTGGGGCGGCAGTCGCGAGACCAACTCGCCGCCCAACACGGGGGATTGTACCCGGACCAAACCCTGCAAGACTATATCGATCGCGTCGGTAATCGGGTGGTCGTCCAGTCCGATGCCGATACTCTGAATTACCCCTACGAATTCCACCTCCTGCGCGATCCCCAAACGATTAATGCCTTTGCCCTCCCCGGCGGTCAGGTTTTCATCACGGCGGCCCTATTGAACCGTTTGAGTTCTGAAGCGCAATTGGCAGGGGTCTTGGGGCATGAAGTGGGGCACGTCGTCGGGCGACACGGGGCGGAACACCTCGCCCGCCAGCAGTTGGGGGCGGCCCTGGTGAATGCAGTGGGCATTGCCGCCAGCGATAATCCCAACGATGGCCGTCGCGCCGCCATTCTCGCCCAGGCGGTGAATCAGATGGTGAACCTCAAATACGGGCGGGAGGACGAGTTGGAGAGCGATCGCCTCGGATTTGTTTTTATGACCGATGCCGGATACGATCCGCGCGGCATTGTCGAATTAATGAAGATTTTGGGTGAAGCGCGAGGAGGAGGGGCGCAACCGCCGGAGTTTATGAGTACTCATCCCGATCCGGGGAACCGGGTGGCACAACTCGAAAGCAGAATTGCCCAAGTTTACCCGAACGGCATTCCCCCCAGTCTCGAAGACGGACGCGATCGATTTGCCCAAGTTGTGAGACCCCGCTTGGGACGTTAATGGACTTCTGCTGGAAAAGGGTTAAGGGGGAAATTTGGAAGGAATCGATCGATTCGGTCTCTCTCATTCATTTTTAATTTACGCCTGATGTGTATGAGAAGCTAAAATCCCGATCTGACTGTGGCTTTTTCGAGCTATTCCCCATTCCCCATTCCCCATTCCCCACCCTCACCCGAAATAGTCTTATCCAAATTTTAGAAAAAAGCAACGAACGATGAACTTGACGGTATTTTATTGGATTTTGCTCGGTTTGATGGGAGTTGGCGTCATTGGGGCGATCGTTCCTGGATTGCCCGGAACCAGCCTCATTCTCGTCTCCGTTCTGGCTTGGTGCGTGGCGACGGGTTTTGCCGGGATCGGGTTGCCCATCGTTGCAGTCTTCGTTATTTTGATTTTGAGTGCGGGGGTGGACTATCTCGCAGCCTATTGGGGCATCCAGCAGGCGGGGGCGAGTAAATGGGCGACCTTCGGCTCGATTTTCGGGTTGGTGCTGGGGGTGCTGGGATTGCTGCCAGCGCTACCCTTCGGCGGACCGCTTCTAGGACTGCTTTTCGGACCGGTGGTGGGGGCATTTGTCGGTGAGTGGCTGTATCGAAAGGATTTGAATGGCGGTGCGAGGACGAAGCAAGCGTTCAAAGCCTGTTTGGGGATTGTGGTGGGGTCGATAATCGGCAATGTTATCGAGGCCCTACTGGCGATGGCAGCGATCGCCGTCTTTATTTTCAGCACTTGGCCGCCCTTAGGGATTTCTTGAGAACGCAGATATGCCAACTCTTGCCACCCCCATCGAAAAATCCGGCATCGGACTGCATTCGGGAGAAACCGCGCGGGTGCGAGTCCTCCCCGGGAACCCCGGCGACGGGCGCTACTTCGTCCGCGTCGATTTACCCGAGACCCCGATCGTCCCGGCAACCCTCGATACCGTTCGTCAAACTCAGCTTTGCACCGAACTCGTCACCGAAAATGCCAAAGTCCGTACCGTCGAACATCTCCTGGCCGCTTTAGCGGGAACGGGTGTTGAAGATGCCAGAGTTGAAATCGATGGGGGAGAAGTCCCCCTACTCGATGGTTCGGCTCAAGACTGGGTAGAAGTCATTCAAGCCTCGATATCCGCCACAGAAGACACCCGTCTGGCTTTGGGAAAGCCCATCGAGTTCCCCCTCTGGCTTTATGACGGAGATGCCTTCGTCGCCGCCCTACCCTCCCCAGAATTGCGATTTAGCTACGGCATCGACTTCGAGTCGAAAGCCATCGGCAATCAATGGCACAGTTGGTCTCCCGATCGCGAAGACTTTGCCACCGCCATTGCCCCAGCGCGCACCTTTGGCTTAGCCCATCAAGTGGAATACTTGCGCGGGGCCGGTTTGATTAAAGGAGGCAGCTTAGAAAACGCCCTCGTTTGCGACGGCGATCGCTGGTTGAATCCCCCCTTAAGATTTGCAAATGAACCCGTCCGTCATAAAATTTTAGACTTAGTAGGGGATCTCAGTTTGCTGGGGTCAATCCCTCTCGCGCACTTCATCGCCTACAAAGCCAGCCACAGCTTGCATACCCAATTCGCGCGGCAACTGCAATCGCATTTATCCGAACGTTAGGGGTGAGCAACGGGGCAACCTCGGGAAATTTGACAGGAGATTTGAAGCGCCAGCCCATCCCAAACACCGCACTATGTCTACAGCCACCGAACCCAAACCCTCCGTCGAGTCCGAATCCACCGCGGCCGACAACACGCCAACGATTTTATCCGTCGAAGAAATTCACAAGCTGCTCCCCCACCGCTATCCCTTCGCTCTCGTCGATCGAATTATCGAATACGTTCCCAGCAAACGGGCAGTCGGTCTAAAAAACGTCACCTTCAACGAACCCCATTTCCAAGGGCATTTTCCCGGACGACCGCTGATGCCGGGGGTGATGATTGTGGAAGCCATGGCCCAAGTGGGGGGAATCATTATGACGCAAATGCCTAACCTTCCCGATGGGTTATTTATTTTTGCGGGCATCGATAAAGTGCGCTTTCGCCGTCCCGTGGTTCCCGGCGACCAACTCATCCTCACGGCGGAGGTATTGCGGGTGAAAAGTCGGTTCGGGAAAATACAGGGTTACGCAGAAGTCGACGGACAGCGCGCGGCCGAAGGAGAGTTACTCTTCTCCTTGCTGGATAATTAAGGGTTAAATCGCTGAGGCGATCGCCTCGAAAGCGGCACGCAAACATTTCAAGGCTCAATTTTTCTTGAAGACTTGTAGTCTAAGAGTCGATCCCCTGGCAGATCTTTCTATATTGTTTGTAGGGGTTGTTTGTCGGATACGACGTACCTTGTCAGCGCTGATGGCGTTTGAGAAACTTGCACCGGAGATCGAACGACCTCCAACAAAGATGAAGACTTTCAAGGGAATATTTCCTGCTTTGTCGGGTGCCGCGCGTTTTTGACGCGATCGCTATTTACTGGTTACTCATAACAGAATTTATGATTCACCCCACCGCCCAGGTTCATCCCGGCGCTCAACTTCACTCCACCGTAGAAGTCGGACCCTATGCCATCATCGGCGAACATGTCAAAATCGGTCGAGAGACGACCGTCGGCGCTCACGTCGTTATCGACGGTCATACAGAAATTGGCGATCGCAATCGTATTTTTCCGGGGGCGGCGATCGGTCTCGAACCCCAGGATTTAAAGTATAAAGGAGCTGCCAGTTGGGTAAAAATCGGTAACGATAACCTGATTCGCGAGTACGTCACCATCAACCGCGCCACTGGAGAAGACGAAGCCACCATTATCGGTAACCAGACCATGTTGATGGCCTACGTTCACGTTGCCCACAACTGTACCATCGAAGACCGAGCGATTATCACCAACTCCGTCGCCTTGGCCGGTCACGTCCACATCGAATCCGGGGCGCGGCTGGGGGGAATGTTGGGCATTCATCAATTCGTGCGTATCGGTTGCATGGCGATGGTGGGAGGTATGAGTCGCATCGATCGCGATGTCCCCCCCTATATGCTCGTCGAAGGCAATCCCTGCCGGGTGAGATCGCTCAACCTCATCGGCTTGAAACGAGCGGGTGTCGCCGAACTCGACGACGGTCAGGTATTTGCCGGTCTCAAAAAAGCCTTCCGCCTCCTGTATCGATCGGGTTTGCCCCTCGAAAAAGCCCTAAGCCAGTTTGAATTGTTGCCCCCCAGCGAACATTTACAGCACTTGCACCAGTTCTTGCAAGCTTCGATCGGTCTCGGACGGCGCGGCCCCACTGCAGGGAAGCGATCGAGTCGTGGAAGGGATTAGGTTTGGGGTTTCGAGGATTGTCGTGTAGAGGACAATTCTTCCCCATTCCCCATTCCCCATTTTGCATTTTTAATTTTTAATTTTTAATTCTCTCCCCCATTCCCCTAGCTATCAGACTGAAAGCCAGTATTCAAGGAGGTTTCCGACGATAGGTGAGCTAAAATGTAGGGACTCTTTTCGATTGAATCGGGATGGCTTGCGATGAATAATGCGTTTTGGACCCATCGCCGTCGGTTTCTTCAAGTTGCTGGAACCAGTGCGATCGCTTCTATTTTCTTCGATCGCCAGTCTCGGGCAATGGAGTCGGAAAATCACCCACCAAACGTCTATTACGTCGCCCCCCAAGGACGAGACTCAAACCCCGGAACCCTCGATCGACCTTGGGCAACCATCCAGAAAGCGGCCGATACTTTAGAAGCGGGTCAAACCGTCTACATTCGCGGGGGAACCTATGCCATTTCCCAACAAATTCGCCTCCGAAATATGGGCACCCCCGATCGATGGATAACCTATCGGGCTTATCCAGGAGAAATCGCGACGATCGACGCTCAAAACTTATACGTTGAACCGCCAGAAGGAGAACCCCCTTTTCCTCACGACCAGGGTGCATTTCAAATCGAAGGAACGGCTTATGTTCGCATTCAACACTTAACGCTTAAAAATTCTCACAGCGCTGGATTTACTGTTAGAAATAGCAATCATATTCAATTTTATAATAATACGACAGTTAATACGTATTCTTCGGGGATTGCGGTGTGGACGAACTGCGCCCATTGCAAAATTATTGGCAATACGATCGTCAATGCTAATACGTTAGAAATGAGACTCGATTGGGAAGGATATCCGCATCGGAAAAACGTCGGACCTCACGAAGCAATTACCCTCGGTGGTGCCATCGATTTTGAAGTGGCATATAACCACATCTGTTATTGCCAAAAAGAAGGAATTGACTGCAAGGAAACCTGCGCGCGGGGTATCGTTCATCACAACTACACCCATCACTTACGTCGTCAAGGACTGTATGTCGATTCCTATTTTGGTCTGCTTGAAGATATCGAAGTCTATGATAATGTCGTATCCGATTGCGAAACGGGAATTGCAGTTTCCGCCGAAGATGGACCCCTAGCCGATAACATTCGCATTCATCACAACTTAGTGTATAACAATCGCGCCACGGGTATCTTTTTATCCAGATGGGGAAAAGATCGACGGCGAACGAATATCCAAATTTATAACAACACGGTCGATCGAAACGGCTATGGGAAAGGAGAACCTACCTATTGGCTTACCGGTGGGTTGTATCTGTATACGACAAATCTAGAAAATGTAGAAATTTTCAATAATATTTTCAGTCAAAACAAGTCCTTTCAAATTGGCTATAGCGGCGATTATAACGGAGACCTGTACTCCCGAAATATTCACATCGAAAATAATTTAGTTTATCAAACCGAAACCGTGACCTATCCCGTTCGTCTCGAGGAATGGGCAAAAGATGACGTGTATTCGACAAATGGCGAGAATGCGATCGAAGGCGATCCGCTCTATAAAACACCATCCCTGGGCAACTTTCTCTTACAAAATAATTCGCCCGCGATCGGGACGGGAATGGGAGCAAACCCCGATCTCGGTGCGTTCGGGGCAACTGCCGAACAAGATTTCTGGTGGCTGGCTAATTTTCCCCCACCGATTTTTTGAGTTGAGGAAGCCCCCGACAGCAGGCGTTATATCTGGTTGACTGATAAAACTTATGCGGTAGCGTACTGGTAGGTCTGTACGGTGAATTCTAGGCGATCGCTTCGTTGAAAATGTTGTTTACGTGATGCCATAACCGGGTCTCGATCGCGATGGCTGTGAAATTGAACGCGACGAATCAGTCACCATGAATTATTGAAGCTAACAGTTGTCAATTCTCTCCATTCTCTACCCCATCTAGGTTTGAAGACTTCCGGGGAGCACTTTTTTCAGTCAACCAGGCTGACAACTGGGGTACATCTCCTTCAACCAGGCTGACAACTGGGGTACATCTCCTTGATAGAAACCAAAGCACTCCATTCCCCATTCCCCATTCCCCATTCCCCATTCCCCGTTCCCCACGCTCCCCTGAAACAGTCCGATCCAAAACTGACGTTAAAATACTCCTGGCGATAGCGATACATAAGAGATTGCCCGTGAAATCTTGGGAAAATCCACAGTACAAAAGCGGTCTTCGATGGTTAGTCGGATCGGCGCTACTGGCAGCGGTGAGTGTTGGCGGTTGGGCGATTTACGGTCGAACCCTGGGGGAAGACGCTGCGGCGGTGGAAGTGGAAATCCTGGAAGTAAAACGGGGAACGATCGAGGAAACGATTAACGAAAGCGGGACGGTGGAACTGGGGAACCAACAAATCCTCAAAGCACCTCGCGACAGTACCGTCGATGACGTGTTCGTAAAAGTGGGCGATCGCGTCTCGGCTGGGGAAGCGGTGGCGATCTTGCGCGATCCCGAACAGGAAACCAAACTCACTCAAAGCCTCCTGGAAGTTCAACAAGCCGAACTCGCCCTCGAAGCCAGTCGAGAAGCCCTCGCTATTGCCCAGGATGGGGTGGGGGCGGCCCAAATCGAGCGCGATCGACTCCTAAACCAACCCAGTGCCGATCGCTCCCAACTCGAAATCCAACAGCTAGAGATTCAAACCCAACAACTGAACCTCGATAACGCTCGCGCCAAGGTGAACGAAGCCCGAAAAACCCTCGATACCGAACTCGAAATCCTCGCAGAAGAGCAAAATTTACTCGATGAAGGATTTATTGCCCCGAACGAATTTCGCCGCCAGGAACGGGCTGTAGACGAGGCGAGATCGCAACTGCGCGAAGCCCAAGTTCGAGTGGAAACGTCACAGTTGGAGTTACAACGCCTGCAAGCGGAAGTCACCCGACTCGAAGCGGATATTGCCCTGGAAAACGAGCGCATTCTGGCGGACATTCAACAAGCAGAGAATGGGTTGCGCAATGCCCGATCGCAACAACAGCAAGCGATCGCTAATGTCGATCGCGCTGCCAACGCCCTGCAACAACAGCAAGTGACTACCCAACAAGTCGAGCGCGAATTGCAAGAAAGTATCGTTGCAGCCCCCACCGCCGGTCAAATTTTGGATGTGATGGTCACCCGACAAGATGTGGTGCGAATCGAAGCGGAGTTACTGGCACTCGGCGATCCCAGCATCCAAATCGTGACCTTGGCCCTCTCTACTCTCGATGCAAATCGCGTCGAAAGCGGTTTGCCCGCGCGGGTTTCGATTATCGGTCCCGATGATGACATCATGGAAGGTCGGGTGACGCAAATGAGCTTGTTAGCAATACCTCAGGAGTTGCAAGGCGGCGGCCGGAATCGAGGGGGAGAGTCCGGTCAGGCAAAAGTGAGCGCCACCGTTCAACTGAAGACCCCCAGCCAGACTCTAATTCCCGGCAGTCCGGTAAATGTAGAGATTATCTTGGAACAGCGAGAAAACGTCGTAGTGTTGAGAAACGAAGCGATTCAAAACCTCGATACCGATCCTTTTGTGTGGTTGGTAGACGAATCGAACCGAGTGCAATCGCAACCGATTCAAATTGGCTTGGAAGATTTAACCCAAGTGGAAGTCACCTCCGGCATTCAAGCCGGCGATCGCATTGCCGTTCCCCCCATCGATACGCTCCTGGAAAATGGACAATCTATCGTCGATCGTTGAAAATGAAAGTAGGTCAGTTCCGCTATCGGCTCTCTAAAAAAGAAAACCCCCACCTCAAGCAGAAAAGTGGGGAGATAAATGAATCAGTTTGTACTTCTACCTAGGCTTACTATTAAACCACCAATATCGATCGAAAATCATCCGCCAAATGTCGTAACTCAGGTTTGTTTTGGGTCAGGGTGGGTAATGGATAATGGATCGTTGGAAATTGACAATCGGTCAGTTGCAGCAAGCTTCCCCATCCCCGATTCCCCATGACTGAAAATGTGTAACGATACCGGCGCGAACTGCGATAAGTCGCACCGAAGCGTGACTCCCAATTCCTAAATCGTCACCTGAATTCCCTTACTTTCATTCGCCAATCGATCCACCGAACACAGTGCGTAGGTTCCCGAGGGTAGCGTTAGTTGTCGGGTCGGTTCGGGGAGAATATTCACCAACTTCCAAGTACTACCGAGTTTCTGATACAGCGTCCAAGAGCGAACGTCCCGCGACGGTTTGCTCCAACTCAGTTGGCGGTTGCTGGTGCGCACGTTCGTCGGTGGGGGGGGTGGAACCGAATCGATCCAGGGAACCGTCGGCACCAGTGCGGGTTCGGTGTAGATATCCCGTTTGAAGCGATCGTTAATCCCCGCACGATTCTCCAGTAGGGGATTGACGTGATAGAAAATATTCCCCAGAGACTGGCGAGAGGCTAAATCGCGACTCATGGCAATTTGCTCCTCAAATTCGGCAATCGTCCATCCCGGTTCGCCCAATTTGACCAGATTGTTCCCCGAGTAGATATGCCGACTTTTCGGGTTATTGCGACTCTCCACCCACCATTCGAGTAGCTTCGGGTAACTTTGCTCCGTTTGGTCGATGCGCCAGTAGAGTTGGGGGGCCAGATAATCCACCCATCCTTCCCGCATCCACTTGAGGGGGTCGGCAAAAAGCTGGTTGTACTGGTCTAAACCAAAAATTCCCGGTGGCTGTCCGGGACGATAGATACCGAAGGGACTGATACCGAACTTGACGTAGGGTTTTTCAGCTTTAATTCCCCGATAGAGGCGCTCAACCATCCGGTTAACGTTATCTCGCCGCCAATCGTTGAGAGACAGCGTTCCCCCCGCATCGAGATATTCGGAATAGGGATAGTAATCGGGAAACGGCTTTCCTGAAATCGGATAGGGATAGAAATAATCATCGAGGTGAATGCCATCCACATCGTAGCGGCGCGTCACATCCATAATCACGTTATAGGTCCGCTCTTGCACCGGTATATCGCCGGGGTCCATCCACAGCAAATTGCCGTAGGTGACGACGTATTCCGGGTGAACGGCTTCCATGTGAGGGGGAACCGGTGTGGAGACGGCGGCCGAGGTGCGGGCGCGATAGGGGTTGAGCCAGGCGTGGAGTTCGATATTGCGTTTGTGGCATTCTTCGATCGCAAACGCCAACGGATCGTAATAAGGATCGGGGGGCTTGCCTTGGGTTCCCGTCAGCCAGGCACTCCAGGGTTCGAGTTGGGACTCGTAAAGCGCGTCCCCTTCCGGGCGAATCTGGAAAAACAACGCATTGAGATTCAACTCCTGCATGACGTCGAGAATCTCAGTCAATTGCAGCTTTTGCCGATAGGTGGTTAAATCCCGACGCGAGGGCCAGTTGATATTCCACACCGCAGCAATCCAAACCCCCCGCATTTCCCGTTGGTGACTCACGGAGACTTGGGGTAACATCTCGATGGTTCCGGGGGATTGCGGATTGGTGACAATATAAGGAGAAGAGACCGCATCGGCCCGACCGAGATAAACCAAAGCCTGATACACCAATGCCGCAACTTCGGCCCGGGTGGCGGGGTCGTTGGGGCGAAAAATCTCCACATCGGGATGATTCACCACCATCCGATTGTTAGAGGCGATCGCGATCCGACTGGTGGCGTAACCGGGAATCTGCTCTGAATCTGCATAATATCGATTCAACGCCGGCGTATCGCCGCGAATCCCCAATCCCGCCACTAAAGACACGATAATCTGTACCTTGGGAATTTTTTGGTCGGGGGCAAAGCGATTCCCCGGATAACCGGAAAGAAAGCCCATCTCGTAAGCCTTGCGAATCGCACTCGTCCCCCAGTGAGTTGCGGGGACATCGCTAAAACTCACCGCATAACGAGTTCGAGGCAAGTTAAAGGCTTTGGTGAGAACCGCAGAAAATTGGGCGCGAGTCATGGACTCTTCCGGGCGAAAACGACCGTCGGGGAAGCCGCTGATAATACCCAATTGCGCCAAGCGTTCGATAAATGGCTTCGCCCAATTGTCGCCGAGATCGCTAAAGGTTGAAGAGCTAGATACCATTGCTGTGTGCGTAAAGGAGCAATCGATCGCATTTCTCTTGTCGGCGGTTGTTTTGGGTTCGCTGACAGCAAGAGAGGTCGATCTCTTTTCGATTGTGACATACTCTTCTGCGGAGTTCGCTCTCAGATGCCGATCGCACTTGAGGAGAAAATCTTGAAGGTGAGGAAATCCAGCAAGTCCGGCTCGGTCGAGTGTAAATTTTGGCAAATGTTGTGATTTAAATCAATCATCGGTGCGATCGAAACAGCCACAGTAAAAGAAAGTCGTCGCATCATCAATCGCCCAGTATTCTTGTTGATTTCCATGAATGCTTTATCTCATCGATCGAATTCAGTCGACCCAACTCAACGTCCGATCTCAGAGCAACGTCATTGGGAAGCCGATCTCAAGTTAATTGTTGAAGGGATCGCTTCTCAAATTGGAGAAGAATTTTTTCGCGTTTGCGTTCGTTATCTCGCAGAATTGCTCCACATTAAGTATGCGCTCATTGCTGAATTTGTCGATGGGGAAGAGCCAAAAGCAAACGTCTTGGCATTTTGGGCCGGAGATGATTTTGGACCGAATTTCGACTATATCCTCGCAGGAACTCCCTGTGGTTTAGTCATCGACAACGGATTGCAAATCTACGACAGTCGGATTCAAAAACAATTCCCGGAAGACGCAGACTTAGTGACACTGGAGGCAGAAAGTTACTTGGGAATTGCCATTTGCGATAGCCAAGGGAAGACGATCGGACATCTTGCAGGTTTGCATACTCAACCCTTGAATCGCAGCCATGAGGAGCAAGAAGCTATCCTGAAAATTTTTGCAGCTCGCTCTGCGGCGGAAATCGAACGACAGCTTACCGAACGCGAACTCAAACAGCAGAATCTGCGCTTGGAAGAAACGCTGATCCAGTTAAAGCGCACTCAGGCTCAACTCATTCAGGCTGAAAAAATGTCGAGCGTGGGGCACATGGTTGCTGGAATTGCTCATGAAATTAATAATCCGATTAGCTTTATTCATGGAAATCTAGTTTATGCCAGTCAATACTATGATGACTTATTAAAAATTATTCAACTGTATCAGCAAGAATATCCTCATCCTAGTGACATCATTCAGGAGGAAATTGAATCGCTAGATCTTGAATTTATTCAAACAGATATAAAAAAACTACTTCAGTCGATGCAGGTCGGTTCCCAGCGGATTGGTGATATTGTTAAATCTTGTCGTAATTTCTCGCGATTAGATGAATCAACTTATAAAGTTGTGGATATTCACGAAGGTTTAGAATCTGCATTGATGATTCTGCAAAATCGCATTCACTCGCTCGATAGAAATTCTGGAGTCAAAGTTATGAAAGATTATGGAGAATTCCCTCATATTTATTGCTCTCCAGGAAAACTGAACCAAGTGTTTTTAAATCTTCTGAATAATGCACTGGATGCTTTAGAAGAAGCACATCAAAAAAATAGTCCAGAGGCAATCTTTAAAAAAGATAATAAAATTCGGGTTAAAACTTATTTAAAAAGAGAGATGAATTCCCGAAAAGCTATAGTGATTTCTATAGCTGATAATGGCTTGGGCATTTCAGAGGAAATTATCACTAAAATTTTCGATCCTTTCTTCACGACTAAACCTGTAGGGAAGGGCACTGGTTTAGGCTTATCCGTTAGTCATAAAATTATTACTAGCCTTCATGAGGGTACATTGGACTGCTATTCTACCGTCGGACAGGGTACAGAGTTTGTGGTGACTCTACCCATACGATCGAGTGTATCGAGTGCTCAGTCGGTGGGCGATCGATAAGGGCAAAAATATGTGGTCATTGCGAGGATGTTGGACGACACAATATTCGCAATATTCGCAACTTTAGCTTCGTCACTTTTCATTACATCGCGAACTGTATGGGTGCCCACTGAACTGATGTGAATATGTGAATGGGCGATCGCCCTTATTTCCCAACAACTCTACTGACTAAATCCTTGTCCCCAGTCTATAGAAGTATTCTCACCCCAATCGAGTTTTATCGGTTTTGGCGATCGGACTTAACATTTTAGTTGTGATTTAAATCAATGTAGGGTGCGATCGTAAAAGCCACATTGGAAGAAGGCAATCTATCTCAACACGACGATGATGACTCTTCCCGGCTATCACCTTGGCGAAATGGTCTACCAAGGCACTCGCACGGTTGTGTATCGCGGCACTCGCATCACGAATAGCCAACCCGTCGTCATCAAATTTCTGCGCAACGAATACCCCACTTTCAGCGAACTGGTGCAGTTTCGCAACCAATATACGATTGCCAAAAACTTAGATTTAGCGGGAATCGTCCAACCCCTGGTGCTTTTAACTCATGGCAACGGTTACGCTTTAGTGATGCCAGATGATGGTTATATTTCTCTCGAAGCATGGAAACAAGGATCGTGGGAGATTGTCGATTTCCTCAGTATCGCCCTCCAACTGACCGAGATTCTCCACCAACTCGCTCGACATCGAGTCATTCATAAAGACATCAAACCCGCCAACATCCTCATCCATCCCGAGACCAAACATATCAAACTCATCGACTTCAGTATTTCCTCACTCCTACCCAAAGAAACTCAAGAAATTAGCAATCCTAACGTCTTAGAGGGAACCCTCGCATACATCTCCCCGGAACAAACCGGACGGATGAATCGCGGTATCGACTACCGCAGTGACTTCTATTCTCTAGGGGTCACTTTTTACGAACTCCTCTGCGGAGAGTTGCCCTTCCAAAGTGACGACCCCATGGAGTTAGTCCACTGTCACATCGCCAAATCTCCAACATTCCCCTACACCCCAAACCCCACACCCCATACCCTTCTTCAGATCGTTCTCAAACTGATGGCAAAGAATGCCGAAGATCGCTATCAGAGTGCGTTGGGGTTGAAGTACGACTTAGAGAAATGTTTATGTCAATGGAAGGAGACGCAGCATATCGAGCCGTTTGAATTGGGAAATTGGGATATTTGCGATCGCTTCACCATCCCCGAAAAACTCTACGGACGGGAAACGGAAGTCCAAACGTTGCTAGAAGCGTTCGATCGCGTTTCCACTGGAGCCTCAGAATTAATGCTAGTGGCGGGATTTTCGGGCATTGGTAAAACGGCGGTGGTGAATGAAGTCCATAAGCCAATTGTGCGCCAGCGGGGCTATTTCATCAAAGGAAAATTCGACCAATTCAATCGTAATATTCCCCTCTCTGCCTTTGTGCAAGCCTTGCGGGATTTGATGGGGCAATTGCTCTCCGAATCTGATGTCCAATTGGCGCAATGGCAAACCAAAATCCTGGCTGCTGTGGGCGAAAACGGTCAGGTTCTGATTGAGGTGATTCCTGAATTGGAGCAGGTGATTGGCAAACAACCGATCCCCCCCGAACTCTCCGGTAGTGCGGCACAAAACCGATTTAACTTACTGTTCCAGAAATTCATTGAAGTCTTTACAACAGCAGAACATCCGTTGGTGCTGTTTTTAGATGACTTACAGTGGTCAGATTTGGCTTCACTTCAGTTAATCGAACTGCTGATGAATGACAATGGCTATTTGCTGATGTTGAGTGCCTATCGTGACAATGAAGTGTCGCCAGCTCATCCGTTTATCTTGACAGTAGAAAAAATCAAAAAAAGAGGTGCGATCGTCAACACGATTACCCTAGCACCGCTAGCATTTGACGAGACCAATCATCTCATTTCAGATACGCTGAATTGTTCAACCAAACTGGCGCAACCCCTGACGAAATTAATCGATCGCAAAACCCAAGGTAATCCTTTTTTCACGACTCAGTTTCTCAAAGCGTTACATGAAGATGGCTATATTCGCTTCGATCGCGATCGCTGCTATTGGGAATGTGATATTTCTCAAGTGAATGCGCTATCACTCACGGATGATGTGGTGGAATTTATGGCACTGCAATTGCAGAAATTGCCAGCCGAAACGCAAGAAGTGCTGAAGTTTGCGGCTTGTGTTGGAAATCAATTTGATTTAGCAACCTTGGCGATCGTCTCAGAACAATCACCCACCGATGCGGCAACCGTATTGTGGAAAACCTTGCAAGAAGGCTTGATTTTGCCGACGAGCCAAGTCTATAAGTTTTTCCAGTCAGAAGAGAATGAGCATTCTGATACACCGCATACCGTCAATCCGTCGTATCGTTTTTTGCACGATCGCGTTCAACAAGCCGCTTATTCATTAATTCCTGAAACCCAAAAACAATTAACTCACTGGCAAATTGGTCAATTATTACTACAGGAACTCTCTGGGCAGGAACAAACCGAACAGATTTTTGAAATTGTTAACCAACTGAATTTTGGGATGGCATCGATTAAAACTCTAGCAGAACAAAATAAGCTAGCTCACCTCAATTTAATGGCAAGCCGTAAAGCAAAAGCAGCTACCGCCTATGCCGCTGCCGTCAAGTATTGTGAAATTGGTAGAAGAATCTTAAGCAAAGATAGTCACGCAAACAATATCCCAGACAGTTGGCAGTGGTCCTATGATTTGACTCTAGCACTTTATGAAGAATCAGCAGAGGTAACCTATCTCAATACCGATTTTGTACAAGCAGAGAAACTAGCTGCCGAGGTCTTACAACAGGCCAAAACACTCCTCGATCGGGTCAACGTCTATATCACTCAAATTCAGAGCAACATTGCTCAGGCTAAACAGCTTGAAGCCATACAAATTTCTCTTCCCGTGCTACGTCGCCTTGATGACAGCATTCATTTACCGGAACAGCCAAATCAAACTGATTTTGAGCAATGTTTACAGGAAACGCAAAGGCATTTAGCCAATCGCCCCATTGCCGCGCTATTACACCTGCCGGAAATGGAAGCTCCTCATCAATTGGCGGCCATGAGGATTTTAGCCAGTATTGCGCCCCCTGCCTATACCTCATGTCCGACATTATTGCCGATAATCACGATGAAAATGGTGAATTTATCGATCCAATTCGGTAATACCGCCTCCTCAGCATTTGGATATGCCATGTACGGATTTATTCTCTGCGGTGTGGTGGGGGATATCGAGTCTGGTTTCCAATTTGGACAATTCGCCCTAGATCTGGTCAATCGATTTAACGCCAAAGAGATTGAATCCAAAGTGCTGACATTAGTAGGATCCTTCATCAATATTTGGCAACAGTCAGCCAGAGAAAGCTTAAGCTTCCTACGACAAGCCTATCAGGTTGCTCTAGAGTCAGGCGATTTTGAATTTGTCGGATATTCAGCCTCGTTCTATTGTTTTAACAGCCTGCTTGTTGGTAAAGAACTTAATAGTCTTTCACAAGAGAGTCTCGCCTATAGTGCAAAGGTCTCTCAACTTCAACAAGAACATATTGTCCATCAGCTCTATCTTTTACAGCAGACAATCCTCAATTTATTGAATCGTGCCGAGCATCCTTGTCGCCTCGTAGGTGAAGCCTATGATGAGACAAAAATGCTCCGTTTACATGAGCGAGATAACAATAGATTAACCCTCGCCCTGTTGTACCTTTCTAAGCTCAGTCTCTGTTACCTTTTTCAGGATTACGAGCAGGCATCTGTCAATGCTAAGTGCGCCGAACAATATCTAGATGGTGTCGTAGCCACGTTCTCAGTCGTCGGATTTTATTTCTATGACGCCCTCGTAAAATTAGCCCAATGCTCTAGTGCGGACAGCAGCATTGAGACAAGTCATCTTCTCGAACAGGTAAGGCTCCATCAGGTCAAGATGAAGCATTGGACCGATAGTGCACCGATGAATTATCAACACAAGTTTTACTTGATAGAAGCTGAGTGCAATCGAGTACTGGGTCAAAAGGCGGATGCTATTGAAAATTACGATCGCGCCATTTCAGGAGCGCGCATAAACGAATATATCCAAGAAGAAGCCCTCGCCAACGAACTCGCCGCCAAATTCTATCTTGACTGGGGCAAAGAAAAAATGGCCCAAACCTACATGGTAGAAGCCTACTACTGTTACGCACGCTGGGGTGCCAAAGCCAAAACCGACGATTTAGAGCAACGCTACCCCAACTTACTACAACCCATTTTCCAAGCCGCAGTCCAAACCCTCAATCCCATCGATAC
>NZ_JBRJXU010000001.1:0-18177 GCF_057467645.1 Zarconia sp. | reverse complement strand
TCTCCCTTGTCCCCTTGTCCCCTTGTCCCCTTGTCCCCTTGTCCCCTTGTCCCCTTGTCCCCTTGTCCCCTTGTCTCCCTTGTCTCCCCCTCTCCCCATCCCCGCGTCACCGCGTCCTCATTCCCCCCCATCCTCTTTCCCCGTCGCCGCTCGAAAAATGCGATCGGCAAATCCAGGACTTTCAACCATCCGCCCGAAGAGTTTGGGGAGATGGCGGTAGTTTTGCTTGAGGAATTCTTCGTATCGCTGGGGCAGCCGTCCGGCGAGGAACACCAGTTCTTCTTCGTCCATGCCCAGGTGTTTTGCCAACGATCGAATCACATCTTCTTTGGCAGCATAGTCGGCTCGATCGTTTTCGAGTTTCGATAAATAGGTAAAATCCACTTTCAGCAGTTTGGCCAGTTGACGCTGCGAGTAGCCTTTGTCCTGGCGGGCTTGCCGAATTACTTTCCCAAACGTCAGTATCACGGTTTTTCGGTCGCTACACCCGCATTCTAGGCTAGGTTTGACAAAAAAATCAACCCAGGTTACACTGGATTTAGTTGAACAAAAAATCAACCCAGGTTACACTGGATTTAGTTCAATAAAAAAATCAACTAACGACGCAGCATCCACAAATTCAAACCCTGGAAAAGGATGCAGCATCGGAATATCTCCCAGATCGGACGCGGGTGATAACGATGTATTGCCCCAACTCCGATCCAAAATCGAACCTCCAACCTCCAAATCCCATGACTCAAGCAACCAACACCAAAGACCAAATTCTCCAAGAATTCCAGCGTATTTTGGAGCGTCAACAGCAACAGGAATATCAAGTCGCGACGAAGGAGGAAGAAGCCGAGAAAGAGAAAAATAAGCAACTGCTCGAAGTTGCCGCCACTTACACCGCCGATAATATCGTGCGCAGTTTGGCGGACTTGCAGCTCGACTTTGGTAATATCATTAATAGTCTGTCCGATCGCCTCGAAACCGAAGCCGAGAAACTCGATCGACTGCATCGGGCGATCGCCATCGAAACCGAAAACCTGCAACAACTCCAACAAGTCCGGATCGTGGCTGATGCCCTGCACCTGTTGCGGCAGGAACATCAAGAGCAATTGCGCGCCCTCGAAGATGAAACCACCCGATCGCGCGAAGCCCTGGAAAAAGAACGAGAGCGAACCCGCAAAGCCTGGGAAAAAGAGCAACAAGAATTTGAAACCGCTAACCTCGAAGCCGAGGAGTTACTGGGCAAACAGCGGGAACTCGAAGAAGCAGACTATGGATACAACCTCGAACGCAAGCGCAAAATCGAAGCTGACGAATACCAACAGCAGCAGCGACAGCTCGAACAAGATTTGACCGAAACCGAGCGGGAAAAAGAGAAAGATTGGACCGTTCGGGAGAAGTTCCTCAACGATAATCAAGCCCTGTTTGAAGAGAATCGCACCAAAGCCGAAGGGTTTGAAGAAGAACTCAAGCAAGCCTACATCAAAGCCAAAGAAGAGGCGATCGCCGAAGTCACCAAGCAAGAGAAAGTTAAAGCCGACTTGTTCGACAAAGAATGGGAAGGCACCGAGCAAGGGTACGAACTCAAAATTTCTGCCCTCGAAGCCACGATCGAACGTCAGCGCGAGCAGATTTCCGAAATTTCGGGTCAACTGCAAGAAGCCACCAAGCAAGCTCAAACCTTGGCTCAGCAAGCATTTTCCAGTCCTGCGAGCACCTCTTCCAAAGATAAGCGCTCTCTTTTAGGCTAGGAATCGCATTCAGCATTCAGCCGTTAGCTATCAGCTTGTTTCAACTCCTCCGCATTACTTGAAAAGCTTGAATTTCAGCGAACTCACCGGCAACATTACGATGCATTTTCCCTTCTTCCAAAGCCGATCGCCGTTCGCGTAGCGACTCTGACAAGAGTATGGCGGAGAGCTGAATGCTAACCCGGATTTTTCCCATCGCCGCCACATTAACCCGAAGAATTCACCATGGCTAAGAAACCCACCTCTCGCAGCACCAAAGCCGACATCCTCGCCGCTTACAAAGAACTCAGCAAAGAAAAAGCCGCTCTCGAATCCCAGATGCGCCAGCAAGACGCCAGCGCCAAAACTGCAACGGCACCGAAATCCAAACCCTCCGAGAAACCCGCCATGACATCCCACTCCTCCCACTCCATCCAACAACAGCGCATGAACGAAACCATCGATCGCCTGATGCAATTACAGTCGGGATTTGGCACATCTGTGAGCGACTTATCGGAAAAACTGACCGCAGAAGCCTCGAAACTGGAAGAATTGCGCGATCGCGTTGATGAAGAAGTTGCCCAACTCACGGAACTGCACGACTTATCAGAGATTGAAGACGACACCCTCCACAACCTGGTGACGCAATACCAAGACAGTGCCAAACAGTTCCGCGAAGAACTCGATCGGCAACGCGAAACCCTCGAACAAGAGGTCTCTGCCAGCCAGGAGGCATGGGCGAAAGAACGGGAGGAACGCCAGCGTTTCGTGAAAGAACGGAACGAAGAACATCGCAAAACCCGCCAGCGCGATGCCCAGGAATACGAATACGAGTTGGAACTCCAGCGCCGTTTGGACGAAGAGGAGTACGAAGCCACCCAGGAGCGACTTTACCGGGCATTAGAAGAAATGCAGCAGGAACGGGAGGAAGCGCTTGACGAGCGGGAGAAGGCAATTTGCGATCGCGAAAAGCAGTTCCACGAGTACAAAACGAAGGTGGAAGCATATCCCCAAGAACTCGAAGCCACCATCAAGCGCGGTAAAGACAGCGGCCGCAATATCGGTCACTATCAGGCGAAGGTGAAAGCGGATTTGAAAGCCAAGGAAATCGAAGGGCGCAAACAGGCTTACGAACTGCGGCTGCAATCTTTGAGTGAAACCATCGCCAACCAGGATGCGCGCATTGCTAGCCTCAGCGGGCAACTCGATTCGGCCCTCAAACAGGTGCAAGATTTGGCCGTGAAGGCGATCGAAGGGTCTGCAAATGCCAATTCCCTACAAGCGGTGAAGGATATCGCCCTGGAACAGGCGAAGAATCAGCCACGCGGGAAGTAGGGTTTTGGAGGTGTCGGGGGCAGCTTTTGACCGACACGGGGACGCGGGGAGGCGGTGAGGATGAGTAAGAGTGTCTCGAGGGAGGAGCGAGTGTTTATTGATTATTGAAAAGAAGGAGTGAATGGACCATTGATAATGGGTCAGTTACAACGATCTTCCCCATCTGAGATCTGACGTTCTCCCTCACCCTACACCCCACACCCTAAACCCTACACCCCCTCTTCCATCAATTCAAAACCCCACTGTCAAACGTAACAGTGGGGTTATTTATGGGTCGCCCGGGATTCGAACCCGGAACTAATCGGTTAAAAGCCGAGTACTCTACCGTTGAGTTAGCGACCCCTATGTATTGAGCTGTTTGGTGCGGTTGGATTGAACCTTTCCTAGCATAGCACGCTGCGTGCGCAAAGAGTCAAGTTCAAAAATACTTTTTCCAATTATTTTGGGAAGACAACCTCAGAAACGCGATCGAGAAACCCAAATATTGGTTAAAGCAGAGCTAGTGTACCATGAAACGAACCAATGTCGTCAAGCTGGAATTGGGATGAAGTTGAATGAGGTTCTCGCCGGTATTGATGGCGTTACGGGGACCGCTCCAAGGTTCGATGCAGTAATAGTCTTTCCCCTTCACCGTCCAAAACACCACGCGAGAGTAAAGGGAGTTGTATTCCATGGTTAGGGCGATGTTGCGGCTGGGGTCTTTCACCATCGCCGACTGGCGAGTGAGAGAACCGAAGGCGACATCAATTTCATCGAGATCGAAATCAAAGCGACCGTTAAAGGTCTCGGTGGCGTGTTTTTTTTGGTCCCAATACTGATTGGACGGGATATCGAACTGAAGCTGAGTCTTATCGGAAACTTGAAAATAGGGATGCAGACCCGTCGAAAAGGGCATCATGCGATCGGACAGGTTGATATGACGCTGGCTAATTTCGAGGGTTTTTCCCTTGAGGCGGTAGGTGAAGACGAGGCGGAAATCGAAGGGGTAAACGGCACGGGTGAAGTCGTTACTCTCGAGGGTTAGGGTAAGACTGGCGCAGTCTTCGATCGCACTTTGAGTCACCGTCCACGGCAAATCTCGGGCGAAACCGTGTTGTTTGAGGGTATATGATGTATCCCCATCGGTGTAGGTATTGTCTGGTAGATTGCCGCAAATGGGAAAGAGGATGGGAATGCCGCCTCTAACGCTCAACTCGGGGTTAGCGAATCGTTCTGAATCGAGGTAGAGCATGGCGTGACCCCCAGCTTGCCAGCGAGTGATGATTCCTCCGCGTTCTGGCACGACTTCCAGGCTCGAATCGGCGGCGCGATCGCTCAGAATGTAGGTTTGATATTCAGCGTCTTTTCGATCGATGGCAAACATGAAACGGCTACGGGTTGCGAGTGGATTTTTGGGGTTGGATGGGGAGGGATAGAGAGGGTTAAGACACTTCAAGCCACGAATTATTCATGGAGGAAGAGTCCGAAGGACGAGCTAGAGGGGGTAACTCTACAGACCGATGGGAGATGCGCTGGCGATCGGATTGGCCCTCGAAGGGTAAACTTGGTGCTGGGGGTCGATCGCTTTGGCCATCGGGGGAGGTAGAGCCTTCGTCGGTGGGAGCGACAAACGGTTGGCGAATGAAGGTCTCGATCTCTTCGGGGTCTTTCCTTTCGGGATTCGACATTAGTGCGGGCACCGTGGGGGTATTTTTCCAGGGTTGGAACACCTCGGATGCGCCGGGATTTTCGCTCTCGACGGGAACGGGTGGATCGGAAATCGAGGGAGAGCGGGGGAATCTAGACGAATCCGAAGGCAATGGGGTCTCTTCAGGCTGGGAATTTTGCGGTTGCTTCAGGGATCTTTTTAACAGGGCGGAAGCAGGCATGGGTCGATCGAAGGTTTCCGATCGCGCTTCGATTTGCCGGAGAATTCGGCGACCGGGCCGTCCGCGCACCACTTGGGGCTGAAAATCGCGAACTTCAACGGGTAAAAATTCCACCTTCATACTCGAGTCGGTGAGGAGGACTTTCAACACCGCCGTATCGTAACGACCCCGAGAGCCGTCATCCACCATAAAATTACCCAAGGAGTAGGCGATCGCCCGATCTTTGTAGATTTGCGCCCCCTGTAGCACTTGGGGGTGATGTCCGACGATTAAATCAGCGCCATTATCGATGGTGAAGTGGGCCAGATCGATTTGCCAGGAATCGGGGGTTTCGGCGAGTTGCGCCCCCCAGTGAAAATTGACGATCGTCCAATCGACCTGTTCTCGGAGTGCCCTCAGATCCGCTGCGATCCGATCTTTGAAGGCTTGATTGGTGCCGGCTTCATCTCTCGAGGCCGACTTAAAGTCGCCGGTGTAGTAGCCCAAGTAGGCGATTTTTTGTCCTTTGACCTCTAAAATTACCGGACGGCGCGCTTCGGTGGCATCTCGCCCCGCCCCGACGCGGTGAATGCCAGCGCGATCGAGGGTTTCGAGGGTTTCTGTGAGGCCCATTTCTCCGTATTTCATGGCGCGATCGTTGGCCAGATTCACCACATCGATGCCGCTGTTGGCTAAAATTGCCACGGATTCGGGGGCGCTGCGGTAGGTGACGGTTTTCTCCGTTGCGGGAAACTCTCGGGTGAGGACGTGTTCTAAATTAATCGCCGCCACATCCGCTTGCACCATTTCTTCCATCGCCGCAAATGCCAATATGCTTTCACCCTCCACCCCGTCGCCGTCTCGAGCAGAAAGGGTGACATCCCCGGCAAACATCAGGGAAATTGTCGGATCGTCGGGGGCGATAACTTGTGCGTGTTCGAGTACGGAAACGCGCTCCATCGCAGCGTTTACAGTGCCAACTTCTTTCGGTAGGGGCGGGACGATCGCCGATTGTGGGGAAAACGAGACCGATGCCGCCGATGATGGAGATGACGGGATGGAATTCGAGGCTTGCGGGGCAAGTAACTGTTGGGAACTAAACCACACCCCAAACGCAAACGCTGCGGCCGTTGCCCCCGTTAAGAGCAAGACGCGCAGGGTTTTGTAGTGGGTGCCAATGAAGGTGCGGATGGATTCGATCGAGGAGCGGAGGGGTTGGGAGAGGGAAAGGGGTTTCGCCTTGGTTGCAACCTTTGTTTGCACCTTCGTTGGCTTGGCGGTCTGAGTGCGTTGTCGCTGGCGATTGGCTGGGGTGGAAATGCGGACGGACTGTTTCCAGAGGATTTGCGATCGACCGGCGGGACGGGCGGCAATGCGCACCCCTTGGATGCGATCGGAATTGAGCTTCCAGATCTGGTGGCAGATGAAGTCGACAAGCGGCTTTTTCCGCGATTGGGCAGAACCTTGGGGAGGCAGTTCGACGAGGATGCGCAGGAAACCTTGACTCGCAGCACCGACTCGGGCGTAAATACCTTGAGGAATGAGAAACTGGTTGAGCCAGTAGGCAATCTCTTGAAGATGCCCCGATCGAGCAAGTTCCATCGACGATGGTTGCCCGAGAATATCCATGTAAGCGACCATTCCTTTTCCTCGTCAATACCAGTCAATACCAGCCACATTTAATCATATTTGACCGGGGAAGGGAACGGGGAAGGTCAATGGACAATGGACAATGGACAATTGACAATGACGGATTCAACGATCGAGATCGGGCAACACGAAATCTCGACGATCCGGTGTCACCCTTAAAAGTTGTCAACTCTCAGTCAAACCGTCAACGATCGATGAAGACAGTTCAACCTCGAACGTTCACACAAAGCTAAAACCGCTGCTGAAGTCACCGATACGATCGTTAATCAAGAAAGCCACCCGATCGCCACCTTGAAGAATCTCCGTATCCTGACCGATGATATTGAGGGTATAGTCGGCTTCGCTACCGGATAATTGGATCGTATCCTCGGCAGGATTAAAGGTCCGAATCCGGGCGTAATCCGCATCACCGCCCCCCAGATAGTAAGCGGTGGTTGCATCGCCAAGAATAAAGGTATCAGCACCCCCACCACCGCGCAGGTTGTCCAATTCTCCGCTTCCAGGAGCGGCTACCGAGGAGTCAACGCCGATTAAAATATCGTTACCCGCTTCTCCGTCGAGAAAGTCGCTTCCCATACCTCCAGTTAAACTGTCATCATTCCGACCACCGTGGAGAGCATCGTCATCATCTCCACCATCTAGAGTATCTTGCCCATTCCCCCCTCGGAGATCGTCTGCACCCAGACCTCCCGTTAGCAAATCGTTACCATTGCGACCGGCAATAAAGTCGTCTCCAGCATCACCATTGAGAACGTCGGCACCCAAACCCCCATCGAGAGAATCGTCATCATCTCCACCATTGAGGGTATCTGGATTCGGTCCTCCTTGTAGATTGTCCGCTCCGGCACCGCCATTTATCAGCTCGCGACCCGTCCAGCCTCGGATAACATCGTTCCCCGCACCACCGTCGATCGTGTCGTCGCCTTCACCACCACCGACTGTGTCGTCCCCATTACCGGCATTCACCAGATCGTTTCCGGGCAGCGCGAGAATGAGATCGTTACCAGAAGTTCCGGTGAGAATGTCATCTCCGGGAGTTGGGACATCGTCCGCGCCATCAATGGTGACCGTCACCGTTGCCGTATCGGTATCGGTGCCATCGCTGAGGGTATAGGTGAAACTGTCGGTATCGGTATCGCCACTGCCGAGGGATTCAAAGGCACCGTTGGGGTCGTAGTCAAAGGTGCCATCTCCGTTGAGGGTCAGCAAGGCTCCCGAAGGCAGGGTGACTGGAGAACCCACATCGGCTGCTTCCCCGTTGACTTCGGTGACGGTTAAGGGGTCACTGTCAGCGTCGCTGTCGTTGGCAAGTACATCTCCAGTGACTGCAGTGTCTTCGTCGGTGGTGATACTGTCATCATTGGCAACCGGGGGTTGGTTGGCAACAACTGGAATATTCTCGAAGTACCGGGTATTGCCATCATTCGCCCCGACAAAGGCATCGAGATCGCCATCCCCGTCGATGTCAACTAAGTCGGGACTCGAAGAAAATCCCACATCCGTCAGTCCGAAGGCATTTGTAACCGGGGCGGCAAAGGAGGGACTACTGGCATCTCCCGTATTCTCGAAGTACCGGGTATTGCCATCATCTATCCCGACAAAGGCATCGAGATCGCCATCCCCGTCGAAGTCAGCAAAAGTGGGAGACATACGACGTCCAGGGATCTCCGTCAGTCCGAAGGGGTTGGCAACCGGGGCAGCGAAGGAGGGGCTACTGGCATCTCCCGTGTTCTCAAAGAAAAAGGTACTGCCATTGGCCAAGATCGTCTCATTGGCCCCGACAAAGGCATCGAGATCTCCATCCCCGTCGATGTCCGCGAAAGTGGGATTGGACAAAAATCCCAAATCCGTCAGTCCGAAGGGGTTGGCAACCGAGGTGGCAAAGGAGGGGTTACTGGCATCTCCTGTGTTCTCGAAGAAAAAGGTATTGCCATTATCTTGCCCGATAAAGGCATCGAAATCTCCATCCCCATCAATGTCAGCAAAGGTGGGGGAGGCGGAAAATCCCACATCCCCGAGTCCGAAGGGGTTGGTAACCGGGGCGGCTAAGGTGGGGTTAGTCGCATCTCCGGTGTTCTCGTAGAAAAAGGTATTGCCGCCACTTTGACCCACAAAGACATCGAGATCGCCATCCCCGTCGATGTCAACGAAGTCAGGGGAGGCAAAAGCTTGCACGTCCACCAGTCCGAAGGGGTTGACGACTGGGGTCGCAAAATTGGGTGTAGACATGAGATTTGATTTCTCCGAATTGAAAGGTTTTAGATTTTGGCGAAGAGTATTTCCCGCGAATCCACGATTCCATCGAGATTGAGGACTGTTTTCCCCAATTCTGGTCCGGACAACTCTAAGGGTCGGATTCTGGGGATGGGAGGTGGATGAATTCGATTCGTTCACTTTCCCGTCTGCTGCGATTCCCCATGGATTTGAGGGGGTTGGTCGTTGGGTAGAAAAAGTTGGGTACACACATCAGAGTGAATTGCTCCAAATTGAAAGGTTTGAGATTTTGAGAAAGAGTGCTCCCAGAAATCCACGATTCCATGAAGCGCGGGGACTGTTTTCCAGGATTCTGGGCCGGTCGTTCGTCCCACATCGCGATGAGATGATTATTTTCCTAGGACGACTCTAGAGATTGGATTCTGGGGATGGGAGCTAGATGAACCCGCTTCCATACACTTTTCCGTCTGCCGTCCTTCTGGGTGGGTTTGAGGGGTTGACCAGTGGAGTTTTTGCAGGATGGGTTCTAAGGCGACCTGGGTCAGAGTACTGGTGGCATAGACCAGAGTTAACTGCTGACAACCTTGTCGTGTGAGTTCTCGTTCGAGGTAAATCAGTAATTTTGTGCCGATTCCTTGTTGGCAGTAGTCGGGTAACACCAGTAGGGAGATAATTTCTGCGGTTTGCACACTCAAACGTTCGGCAATGGCAAACCCGACGAAAGACCCGTCAACAGCCGCAGAAATTCCCAGGAGTTCGCCTTTAAGGGGTTTGCTCTGCCAGCGTTGTTGCAAACTCGGATAGGTGAGGGCATCGTAGTCGAGAACGTTAGCCGCATCGAGATGATAGACGCGCTGGTATTTGACGGCGAGGGCGGGTTTGAGTTCTTCTGAAGTTTGAGGTAAACCCGCGACCGGGGGGGCTTGACCGATACTAGGGCGTTCTACGGTGGGTTTGGTGGTGACAATGCCGCCAGAGTTGGGAAATCTGACCAGGCGTTGTAGGTCATCCCCTTGTAAACCCAAGGCTTCGGGTTGACGAACCCCCGGCAAAATGACGATATCGAAGAGTTCTTCAATCGTCTGTCCGATGTGCAGCCACTCAACGATTTTCCCGGTGCTGAGGTCAATGACCATCACCCCACAGTGGGAAGTATTTCCTTGGGCGCTCAGATGCTCTTCGAGAGCGAGTCCGGTGAAGTGGGAAGAACGGAGTTTGGATAACCCGACGATGGCGTAGTGTTTCCAAAATGCCAATCCCCTGACAAATCCCGGACAGAAGGTTATGGGGACAAATTGACCCTTATCGATATCGATGTATCCGAGTTCTCCAGTACCGGAATTGAGCAGCCACAGCTTCCCCTCGTACCATCGGGGAGAATGGGGCATGGATAAGCCGGTCGTGATGATTTCGTTGCGTTCGACATCGATGACAACGCCTCCATCCCGTTGGTGGTTGCGCCAGCCGGCAGCGGTATCGGTAGCGCTACAGGCGGTGACGTATTTGGGTTGACCCTCGACGATGGCTAAACCGTTGAGGTGGCATCGGTCTTCAGGAACGAGTTTGGAGATAAACGGGGGTTGCCACAGGGGAACGAAACTGTAGCTGGGGTCGAGAGTGGCCAGACAACTAAAGTCGGTATTGACAAAAACAATGTTTTGCGAGTTGTCTAAGACGACATCATGGACGTTGAGATCTCCGGTCGTGTAAGTGATGCGGGGGACGTAGAGGCGATCGCATTTTCCATATTGTTCTGGCGTTTCCAACAGGTTCTCGAACTGCCACAGTTGGTAACGGGTACTCAGATAGAGACGTTCTCCGTGGGCATAGAGTCCCATGGGTTTGTCAAATCGCCGTTCGTGGAGTTTAAGCCGTCCGTTGGTTTGACCGCTCAGGAACAATAGGCGGTTGGTTTGATAGGTGGTGAAAACTAAACTGAGATGTTGCTCGACCAGCCAGGAGGTAAATTGGCGGGATGCAGTGATTTCAAAGGCGGAAGTTGGAGTGGAATGTTGAGTTTGGGTGGGTTGAGAGGATATTGGAAATGTGGGTTTTGTATACATTAGTCAAACTCATGATTAGAGATTTGAAATCCCAAAATGAGTGCCATCAAAAATTCGCTCGAGATGAGAAAACAGAATTTTTGATTGAATTTGCCCTAACTTGGAACTTGCTTGCTACATCTCATACAAAAAAACGATTGCAAAATTTAATTTAAATTCGATAATTTTTTTGTTTTTCAGAGATTAATTATTTCTTGTTTTTTATATCATGTTTCGATTGAAATAAAACCAATCTAGTTGATATTTTTTATTAACTATAAATTTGTCTTCATTTATTAAAGCTTGCATAAATTACAATTTTATTAAAAAAATGACGATTGCTAAATAAGTCAATCGAATATTTATCATGCAGAATGTATGATAAATACTTAATTTATTGGTTTTCGTTGGGGTTTTGCAATATATTTAATACTTTACGTATCCCTTTATTTAAAGGGCTTTATATGATTGATGCCAGACTTAATTTTCAATAGTTTCCCAGATAATGTCAATTAAGTGTGTTGTGTAAAATTTATTTTTTTACACAATAAAATATGCTCGATCGCCACGAACAGAGATGAGGAATGAATAATATTTCGATCGATATCCGTTCGATCTATGTTCAGCTTTTTTGCAACAACTGTATTTTTTTCGATGATGATTGCGATCTACGCATTGGCTCACAATATACAGTACTTTTCCTGAAAGATCTTTCCGATTTTGGCAACTGACTTTCCAATATGGGTAAGGTACTGTCTCGATCGCCTCTAAGCCACAGACGATCTGGATTCAACTCGATCGCGCTCTCCCTTACTTCGGTTGTAACTGCCCTATAAATTCCTCATGTTCCCCACTGGCAACCCCCTCTCCCACCACCGCCAGCACCCGCGCTAAATCCCCATCTAACAGGGATGATACCGGCAGCCACAAACCTGGAAATATCTCGCTGCGAACGATGCCTGTGTCATCGGGTTGCAGGTGTTGGTACTCCCCCTCATGCAGCCGAAACCAATCGAAGGTGCGATCGTACACTTTCCACACCAAATATTCGCGGACTTGGTTGCGGCGATAGACTTTCAATTTTTCGTGATTTAGTTTATCGAGATTTGCCAGTGTCGGACATCTATTCGGTTTATCGCTGACATATACAGCAGTTTGAAGAAATACGATCGCTGTTTGCGCCAAACATTAACCTTTCAAAGAGTCGATCGAGAAAATTTTAAAAGCCGTAGGGGTAGTACCCCTGTGCCTACCCCACTTATCGCTCAAGCCAAACTCAGAGATGTTTGTACGTTGCGAATTCGATCGAGATAGTAACGAGCCGCCCGATCGCCGCCATGAGAATTGACACAGTCTTGAAATAAACGTTCCGCTTCTCGAAAATTTCCTTCAGAATAGAATAAAATAGCACGTTCAAACTTTTCCTTAGTCGAATTTTTCGCCGCTTTTAAATCGGGCGGATCGGCAGAAAAGACTTCAAACAAACTCACCGATTGCGTTTTTCCTTTGGCTTTTACGCGATCGATAAATCGCAAGTCATATTCTAGGGGGTTATTCAACCGGGCTAAGGTTTGATAGGTCATTAGGAGAGAAACGCCATATTTTTTCGTCAACCCTTCCACCCGCGAGGAAAGATTGACAGAATCCCCGATCGCCGTTCCATCCATGCGGCTACATCCACCTACCGTTCCTAACATTAACGAACCGGTATGTAAGCCGATGCCGATGCGGATGGGTTGTTGGTTGTTTCCTTGGCGAATTTGATTGTATTCTTTGAGCGCGTTCAGCATGGCGATCGCCCCTTGAAGGGCATCATCGGCACCACTGGGAAACAGTCCCATAATCGCATCGCCAATGTATTTATCGATAAATCCGCCATGCTCTTGAATTAACGGTTCCATATAACCGAGATACTCGTTAATAAAGGCGAAATTATCCGCTGGCGTCATCTGTTCGGACAGGGTGGTAAAGTCGCGAATGTCGGAAAATAAAACCGTCATTTCCCGTTCCACCTGGTCTCCGAGGGTGACATCGATAATACTTTTCTTATCTAAAACGCTCAAAAATTGGGCGGGGACGAAGCGTTCGTAAGCGGTATTTAAGGTGGTAATATTCTCGTAGAGTTGAGCGTTTTCTAATGAAATTGCCGCTTGGTTTGCCAAGATTTGCAGAAGGGTTAACCGCGCTCGGGTAAAAGCACCTGCCGTTAAGTGATTTTCGAGATAAATAATGCCTTGAAGTTTACCGCGATCGATAACCGGCGCACAGGCAATGGATTGACAGCGAGTTTCTTGAATATAGGGATCGTCGGTAAAGTTGCCGTCGCGAGTGGCATCGTTGAGGACAACGGTTTCGCGAGTGCGAGCCACATAATAGATAATTTTTGCCGGGATTCGATCGAACTGGGTTAACGGAATCGATTGCAACACGCACATCTTCTCGGCTTCGGCTCTGTGGGTGGCGACGACGAATAAGCGATCGTCTTCTGGGATAATAAAAACCCCCCGTTGTGCCCCCGAATTTTCGATCGCGATTTTCATTAAAGATGCCAGTAATTTCTCCATAATAATTTCACTGGCAATAGTATTAATAAATTTAATCGCAGTGGATAAATCTAAATCCGCACCCCCGGTTGAATGGGTGGTGGAATGGGTGGTCAATATCGTTGATGGGGTTGGTGCGGTGAAAGATTGCCGCCATTGGGGATAGTTCTCTTCTAAATGTTTGACTTTAGCCGTTGCCCCCCAACGTTCGTAGCAGTAGAATGCATCCGTCATATAAACGCGAGCCACTTTTTCCTGACCCCAGTCCAGATAAAATTTGGCGGCGAGTTCGTTGGCTAAGGCTTCTTCTTGAATGTATTCGTTTGCCTGCGCGCCGGAAATTGCTCGGGTATAGAATTCGACAGCTTCCACTTTGTTACCGAGAACTCGGCATTTTTCCGCTTCCACCAAATCCACCTTATGCTGGTAATTCATCGGCGCATTTTTTGCCCAATGCTGTTGCAGTTGCTGTTGGTTTCGTTCCACCTGTTCCAAGGCATCCGATACTTCTGAAGCGTCGGCATCGGCATCGGAATTCAAACCCGCCAGCCGGTTCAAAGAATCGTAGAAATAAAATCCCGGTTCGCCAATGGTTCCTTTACCCGCTCGAAAATAGCGTCGCACCTCAGCAGCCTGGCGCGTTGCCAATTCGTACTCCCCAAAGAGGTAGCACAGCATCAGTTTGTGTAAATAGAAAAGATACAACCCCACAGAATCGCCGAATGCGATGAGTTTGGGTAAAAGTTCGGTTTCTTGCAGCGCGTCTCCAGAGAAAAGACTCCGATCTTGAGTCACCCCACGCAAATTTAAAATGGATTGCCAGTAAATGTGATAGTAATATGCGGTAGAGCGTTGATTTAACTGTTCTAACCGATCGCAGTAGGCGTGGGTTTCCTCCTCTACAGTTTCTAACGGTTGACCGCTCCAAAACGAATGGAGACACAGCATATCGGCACTATAGCCAACATGTTCGAGATGGCCCACTTCCAGTCCCGCTTCGTACCCTTCTCGGATGAGGGGGAGGGTGGTTTTGAGATGAGCTTGGCGGTGGAGGAGGAAGAAACACGCCGCATTTAACGTCTCGGATTTCACCCCTTTGGCATCGAGTTTGGCAACGACTTGAAGTGCGAGTTGACCGAATTTGACCCCAGTTTCGATATCCCGCGCGAGGTTGCAAAGAATGATGCCGTAGTTGGCATAGGCAAAGGGGGAATCGAAGGTGGTTCCATACTCGATCGAGAGTTTGACGCATAGGGCAGCAAGCAAGGGAAACACTGGAGAAGCGCAGTTGTATGCCGCTGGGAGAATGCTGCTGGCAATCTGAACTCGGGCGATTTGTTCGATGTGAGTCATCGGCGGCAGATGCAACAAGTCTTCGATCGCGCGATCGCCAATGAGTTGCTTAATTTGAGCCATGGCGCGTTGGATCTGCGCCCGAGTTGGGGTTTCTCGGAAAGTGACCCCAAGCTGTTGCAAGACGGTTAAACCCACCGCCAGGGCTTCGTTGGGTTGATTGCGGGAGGCGTAGGCTTGAATGCGATTGCGATAGACATTGACTTTTTCCGGTAACGATTTCGCCTCTCGTTCGACGGTTTCGACACAGGCTTCCATGGCGTCCAAATCGCCGCAGAGGTATGCTAATTTGGCGGCTAAATTATGGAGGATGAGGGTGAGTTGATATTGTCGCTGCCAAGCATTCTCTCCAAGTAAAGCAATCCCCGCATTCGCGTACTGACGACTCACTTGATAGGCGGCAGTGGCTTTGGCTTTGCGGCTGGCAATCAGATTGAGTTTGGCGAGTTCATCCCGTTCTCGCGCGTCGGAAATTAACGCTTTTGCATCGTTGAGGTGACTGACGATTTCGAAGATGCGCTCTTTCTTGGCGGCGGGAGAGAGGGTTTGTAAGAGTCGCCGTCCGATTTGATAGCGAACGCTCTCTTTTTGGGCGTCGGGAATTAGGGCGTAGGCGGCTTGTTGAATGCGATCGTGTCCGAATCGATAGAACTGAATCAGCAAGTTTTCATCGGGATCTGAAAGAGGGAAAATTAAGTTGCGATCGATGGCGGTTTTTAAACAGCGAGCGGTTTCCTGGCACGAGTAACCGGAAATGGCGGCGATCGCCTCTAAGTTAAATTCGGTACCGGCGCAAGCAGCGATCGATAAAATCTCTTGCATCGATTCTGGGAGTTTTTTGAGTTTGGCGATCGTTAAATCGACAATATTATCGGTGAAGCTGCGGGCTTCAATCGCTTCGATCTCCCATTGCCAACGCCTCGATTCGCGATCGAAGTGCAAGAGTTGTTCTCCATGCAACGCCGTTAAAAACTCGTTGGTAAAGAAGGGATTGCCTCCGGTTTTTCGCTCGATGAGTTGCGCGAACTCCCAAACTTCATCGGAGGTGCGATCGAGGGTATCGCCAATTAAAGCGGCAATCGAATCGCAAGATAAGGGATTTAAGTTAATTTGCGAGATGGCGCTATCGTGCTTTTGCAGTTTTTTCAGGGCGATCGCCAAAGGATGACTGGCACTCACTTGGTTATCGCGATAAGCCCCCAATAATAACAGGTGTTGGGTTTGTCCATCCAAAAGCATGCGCTCGATGAATCGGATGCTGGCGATATCCGCCCATTGCAAGTCATCGAGGAATAAAATCAAAGGGCGATCGGCATCGCACAATGCCCAAATAAAATGCCCGAATACGAATAAAAAACAAGCTTGTTTTTCTTCTTTATCGAGTTCGAGTGCTGGGGGTTGTTTGCCAATAATCAGTTCTAATTCGGGAATGAGATCGATAATAATCTGTCCGTTATATCCGAGGGCTTGTAATAACTTTTCTCGCCAGCGTTGTAATTGAGTTTCCCCTAATAATTGTCCGATGAAGCCTCGAAATGCAGCGACGATCGCCGAATAGGGGATATTGCGTTGATATTGGTCGAATTTGCCCGACAGGAAATAGCCGCGGCGGGCGGTGATGGGTTTGTAGAGTTCTTGAACCAGGGATGATTTGCCGATGCCGGAGTAGCCGGTAACCGTCACCAGTTCCATGTTTCCCGTCTCGCCCACCCGCTCGAATGCGGTCAGTAATGCCGCCACTTCGGCTTCTCTGCCGTACAGTTTTTGAGAAATTTGCAAGCCCTCGGAAATATCTTCTTGGGCGATCGGAAACGGGATAATTTTATGGGTCGTTTCTAGCTGTCGGCGACATTCTTCGAGATCGGCTTTTAACCCGTGGCTGCTTTGATAGCGATCTTCTGCATTTTTCGCCATCAATTTGATAATAATCTCTCGCAGAGGTGCGGGAATCGATCGGGGAAGAGACGGCGGATTTTGGGCGAGATGAAAATGAACCAGTTCTAGAGGATCGGCACTTTGAAACGGCAATTCTCCCGTCAGCAGTTCGTAGAAGGTAACCCCCAAGGAATAATAGTCCGTGCGATAGTCCAAACCTCGATTCATTCTCCCGGTTTGCTCGGGGGAAATATACGCCAGGGTTCCTTCTAGAGTATTGGGGTTTTTCAGGGCTGTATTTTCGCGGGGGAGTTGGGTTGAAATGCCGAAGTCGATGATTTTGAGTTCTTGAGTTTCGGGGTTAAAAACAATATTGGCGGGATTGATATCTTTGTGGATAATCTGCCGAGAATGAATGGCGTCTAAGCTTTGAGTTATCTCGATGGCGATCGAGATAAAAAAGGGCACACAGAGCTTTCCTCGCTCCTTGAGCCATTGTTTGAGGGAAATTCCACCAAAATCTTCAAAAACGATCGCATACTGTCTTTGAGAGGCTTCAAACCCGCAGGCTTCGATAATACTGGGACAGTTAAACTGCGAGGTGAGATGATATTCTTGTTTGTAGCGTCGGATTTGCTCGGAGGAAGGATACTCGCAATTCAAAACTTTGAGAATGACGGCTCGATCGTCAACGACTCGTCGCGCGCGATAAACCTGTGAGTTTTCGCTCTCGTGAATGGAGATTAAATCTTGATATTCTGAAAAAGGGCTCGTAAGAGTATGGCGATTTGTCATATCGATCGATACACCGATAGCGAGGTCGGGTTTAGCAGTAAGGACTTGAGTTTTCGGAGCGCTTTAAAAAATTTTCATAGCCGGCTTATCCCAATTATATGAAACCCGATCGAAGCCGGTCTCTACTCTTGGGTATGAGTCTTTCCCGAGCAATTGACCCCAAACGGACCTGCAGAAAACTTGTTTGGGTCTTACGTGAAACTACGGTTTATTTTACAACTTTTTACACCAATCTGTAAATTTTTTTCCTTACAAATACTGAGAGTTTACTGAGTTTTGGAAATTGATAATAAGACTTTATCCGAATAAAATACCTTGAACAAAAAATAGATGTCTTAACTTTTGAATATCAAAATCGGAGTTTCAAGAGGTTTATTTTTGAGTTATAAAAGGGTTTTTTAAAAGGATTCATTTGGATTTGTCCCGTGCGGGTTGGCAAGGGGCGATCGGCAAATCTGCGGTTGAATTGACACCATAAGCTTCAGAAGTAGAGCGATTATGGCGAATGAAGAGCATTTGGCAATTCTGAAACAGGGGGTAGAGGCTTGGAACCAGTGGCGGAAAAAACATCCTTCAGCCAAACCAAAGCTGAGTAACGCCGACTTGAGTCATGCCGACCTCAGAGGAGCCAACCTGGGTCTCGCCGACCTGAGTGGTGCCTACCTGGGTGGAGCCAACCTGGGTCTAGCTGACCTGAGTGATGCCGATCTGAGTGATGCCGACCTCAGAGGAGCCAACCTGGGTCTCGCCGACCTGAGTGGTGCCTACCTGGGTGAAGCCCACCTGAGTAGACCCGACCTGAGTG